>RFJV01000375.1 GCA_003694775.1 Chloroflexota bacterium
ATGGGGGTTTCGCCGTAGCGGGCGTTGTAGAAGAGCTGTTGCCACTGACGCACCATTCCCAGGTAGCCGTTGTTGATGATGGCTATCTTGATGTTGGCATTTTCCTGCACCGCGGTCGCCAGCTCCATTATAGTCATCTGGATAGACCCATCGCCGACCACCACCCAAACTTCCCGGTCTTTCACGTGGAAGCTGGCCCCGATAGCCGCCGGCAGGCTGAAGCCCATCGTTCCCAGACCGCCGGAAGTAATCAGCGTGTACGGCTCGTCGTGGTCGTAGTACTGGGCCTCCAGCATCTGGTGCTGGCCCACATCGCTGACGATGACTGCCTTGCCCTGGGTGCCTTCCCAGATACCCCGGATGGCCTGTGCCCCCAGCAGGGTGGGGGTTTCCTGCTTGAGGATGTCGCGCTGGTCGGCATCTTCCTGCCAGTCGCGGATGCGGCCCCACCATTCGGCCCGTTTGCGCGGCTTCACGTGGGGATTAATCTGGCGCAGAACCGTACCCAGGTCGGCATTGATTCCCACATCTACGCGGACGTTCTTGTTGATTTCCGCGGCATCGATTTCAATATGGATTTTCTTGGAATGGGGCGAATAGGTCTTCAGATTGCCGGTCACACGGTCGTCGAAGCGCATACCGCAGGCAATCAGCAGGTCGGCCTCCTGAATGGCGTGGTTGGCGCAGGCTTCGCCGTGCATGCCCATCATCCCCAGGTTGAGCGGATGGCTGTCGGGGATGGAGCCAATGCCCAAGAGAGTCGTGCTTACGGGAATGTTGCCTTTTTCGGCCAGCTCGCGCAGTTCCTTCATCGCGCCGGACATCAGTACGCCGTGCCCGGCCAGGATGACCGGACGTTCGGCGGAGTTAATCAGCTCCACCGCGGCCTGTACCTGTTCGTCGCTGGCCTTCTCCGGGGGGTGGTAGCCGGGCAGTTCGATGGGGTCGGTGGGGTAGACGAACTCGGTTTTTTCGTTCTGTACATCCTTGGGGATGTCGATTAAAACCGGGCCGGGACGTCCGGTGCGAGCAATGTAGAATGCCTCACGGATAATGTGGGCCAGTTCCCGGACATCGGTGACCAGGTAGTTGTGCTTGGTTACCGGCAGGGTTACACCGGTGACGTCGGTTTCCTGAAAGGCGTCACCACCGATGGCCGTGGTGGCGACCTGTCCGGTGATGGCAACAATGGGCGAAGAATCCATCATGGCCGTTGCCAGGCCGGTGACCAGGTTGGTGGCGCCGGGGCCGGAGGTTGCCATAGCCACCCCGACCTTACCGCTGGCGCGGGCGTAGCCGTCGGCGGCGTGGGCCGCGCCCTGCTCGTGCCGCACCAGCACATGATGAATTTTATCCCGGTAGTTGTTCAGCGCGTCGTAGGTCGGCAGGATGGCTCCCCCCGGATAGCCAAACACCACCTCTACGCCCTCGCGCACCAAACATTCCCATATAATTTCTGCGCCGGTTTTTAATTCTCCCATTATTACGACTCCTTGTATGGTGATAAATTAAAAACGCCTCCCGATTTGGGAGGCGTTTGTGCACTGTAGTAAGGTATGCTATGCCAGAACCCTGCCAACGCCAAACGCCTCCTTATGCCCGCTAATAAGGAGGAGGCCAGGTACTACTACGACGATGGCAGTTAACAGGGTAAACATTGGCGGATAGCTTCCTTCAGCAACCTCGGCTGTATTGGCGACAATCATAACACAGGCCGGCGGTTCTGTCAAACGGTTTCCCTCATTTTACCGCTCCTCGATGGGCATCCATTTCAGTCCTTTGGGGCCAACATATTCACCCCGCGGACGGATGAGCCGGTTGTCGGCGTACTGGGCCATAATATGGGCCGACCAGCCGGCAATCCGGCTGATAGCAAACATCGGGGTGAACATGTCGGTTTCCAGGCCCAGCATGTACAGCAGGGGGGCAGAGTAGTAGTCGACGTTGGGGAACAGCTTCCGTTCCTGGAAATAGGGGTGGGCGGCGGTCAGTTCTTCCAGCCGGAGGGCAATATCGAACCATTTGCGGTGTTCGGAGTGGCCGGCCAGGGTCTCTACTTTGGCCCGCAGATGCGGCGCCCGCGGGTCCAGCGCCTTGTACACCCGGTGTCCAATGCCCATAATACGGCGTTTGCTGTCCAGACAGCCGCGGAACCAGGGTTCCACGTTGTCCACACTGCCGATTTCCAGGAACTGGTTCATCGCTTCCTGCACCGCGCCGCCGTGGGCGTGACCGCTCAGGGTGCCGATTCCGCTGACCACCGCGGAATAGATGCCGGCCCATGTAGCCGCGGTGACCCGGCAGGCAAAAGTAGAGGCATTGAAGCCGTGTTCGGCCAGGAGCACCAGGTACATATCCAGGGCATCAACCGCTTCCGGAGACGGTTCATGCCCGGTCAGCATCCACAGGAAGTTGGCCGCGTGGCCCAGGTCGTCGCGCGGGGGGATGGGCTTGAGACCGCGGCGGTAGCGGTCGAAGGCGGCCATGATGGTGGGCATCTTTGCCAGGATATCGGCGGCCTTGACCAGGGTGACTTCCCGGTCGAAGACCAGTCTTTCCGGGTCGTACAGTCCTATTTGCGACACGCCGGTCCGGCAAACCGACATCGGGCGGGCGGTGGTCGGGATAGATTCGATGAGCCGCAGGTGGTCCCGCTCCAAGGCGCGCCGGGCCACCAGCTGGTCGTTAAAAGCTTCCAGCTCTTTCCGGTTGGGCAGTTTACCGTACCACAGCAGGTAAACCACTTCTTCGTAGCTGGCGTGGGGAGCCAGTTCGTCGATGTGGTAGCCGCGGTATATCAGTTCGCCCTTTTCCCCGTCGATGAAGCAAATATCCTGCTGGGCAACAACAATGCCCTCCAAACCGCTTTTGACTTCTGCCATTGGGGTCACTCCTCTTTTGGTGTAGATATAAAAACAGGGGAACAGCATGCTGGCTGTCCCCTGAATTTTACCGGTGGAGGGTTAAGGAAATCTAACGCTGGTCGAGCGGTACATAATCCCGCTGTTCCGGTCCCAGGTAGACCTGCCGCGGACGGGCGATTTTCTGTTCCGGGTCCTGCACCATTTCCACCCACTGCGCCAGCCAGCCAGAAGCCCGCGGGATGGCAAACAGCACCGGGAACATATCCACCGGGAAGCGCATCGCCCGGTAAATGATGCCGCTGTAGAAGTCAACATTGGGATACAGCTTGCGGGAGATAAAGTAGTCATCCTCCAGAGCAATGCGTTCCAGCTCCAGGGCAATATCCAGCAGAGGACTCGTACCGGTCACCTCGAAAACTTCGTGGGCAATCTTTTTGATAATCCTGGCCCGCGGGTCGTAATTTTTGTACACCCGGTGACCAAAGCCCATCAGCCGCAGTTCTCCCTTTTTGACCCGCTCGATGTAGGCGGGAATATTTTTAACGTGGCCGATGTCGGTCAGCATGCGCAGAACAGCCTCGTTCGCGCCGCCGTGGAGAGGCCCGTAGAGTGCCGCCGCGGCCGCGGCCAGGGCGCTGTAGGGGTCAACCCGGCTGGAGCCGACGGCCCGCATCGTCGAAGTGGAGCAGTTCTGCTCGTGGTCGGCGTGCAGAATGAACAGCACATCCAGGGCACGGGCCAGGGTGGGATGGACTTCATAATCCCGCTCGTTCATGTAGTCCAGCATGTACAGGAAGTTGCCGGTATAGCCGCGGGTCGCGTCGGGGTAGTTGAAGGGCCGGCCTATCCGAATCCGGTAGGCAAAGGCGGCAATGGTAGGCAGTTTACCCAGGATGCGCCAGATTTGCTTCTGCCGGACTGCTTCATCATCAATATTCCGGGCTTCGGGATGGAAGGTAGACATCGCCGCCACCGAACTGATGAGCATTCCCATCGGATGGGCATCGTACCGGAAGGCTTTCATTAGCTCGGCCAGGTTTTCATGAATGTACGTATGCCGCATTATCCGATTGGTCCAGTACTCCAACTGTTCTTTGGTGGGCAGTTCCCCGTGAATGAGCAGGTAGGCCACTTCCAGGTAGGTGCTCTTCTCGGCTAACTGTTCGATGGGGTAGCCGCGGTAGCGGAGAATACCTTTTTCTCCATCAATAAAAGTGATGCGGCTGGTGCAAGATGCCGTATTCTTGTAGGCCGGGTCGTACGACATCAGGCCAAAGTCGTCCGGATTTACTTTAATCTGCCGCAGGTCCATCGCCCGAATGGTCCCGTTTTGGATGGGGACTTCATAAGTCTTTCCGGTACGGTTATCGGTGATGGTTAGAGTGTCTTTACTCATTCGGTGCCTCCTCGCTGTAATGAGTTGATAAATATCTTTTCCAGGCCATCCTGGATATCAGCCCCTGGGAGTATTGATAAACAAACTGAAACGAACAGGCGGATTGTCTACGGGGAAAATGAACAAGGTCTATTGTAGCATAAAGACGAATTAGGCTCAAATAAATCGGCGAAAACGTGAAAACCGGGTGCGTTTCAAGTGTTGGCCTGTCCCAACAAAGCCGGACGGATTTTGTGCTCTTGGCCCGTACGAATTTACGAATAGACGAATGAACGAAGAAGTTGGCCCAACGTTAAAAACGCCGGGCTATTTGGGGATGCTGTTTCTGCAACCGGTCATTTTTCCGACAATCAAGCGCAAACGTGACACGTAAAACGTAGCACGTAAAGCGTAAGGACGGAAATTACGAGTCACGATTTACGTTTTACGTGAGATGGCTGGAATTGATGGCACTTTACCGAATTTTTCTCTTAGCCTGAACAGTTACAAAATTTCTTTTTTCTCTGCGGTGAAATATGCGTTGTGGCCTGAATGTTCCAGACACGGCTGAGATACGAAATTCGCCCCCAAGCTGAAATGCACCCCGTGGACAGGGGTGCGTTTCATTTTTTTGGTAGACATAAACTTAGCCTCGTAACCACGCTGACTCATCCGTGGATACCGGACTTGCGTGGAGATAGCCCCGAAATGA
>RFJV01000376.1 GCA_003694775.1 Chloroflexota bacterium
CCCTATGCCGGGCCCATTTTCTGGGGCATAGGGATGCCCCAGCTACCATGATGCTGTAGGCGGATATCCTATTTGCCCCCAAATTGAAACGCACCCCACCTGTGGATGAAAGCCTCAGCGGCACTTGTACTAGACATGTGCCATTAACAAAAGTATAATCAGGACCATTGTCACGGTTCAGCACTGCTGTGCCTATTATACCAAGCAAGCAGTACGCGACATTCTGCCAATGAAACAAACCTCTCGTCTGCTTATTCTGCTGATTATCCTGCTGGCCTTCTGGCTCCGGCTCTACCACCTGCCCGACCTGCCGCCCGGCCTGAACTTCGACGAGGCCGGCAACGGGGCGGCCGCGCTGGACATCCTCCGCGACGGCCCCCGGTTGTGGTGGCGCATCGGTGGGGGGAAGGAGCCGCTCTGGCCCTACATCATTGCCCTGACCACCACCGTCCTGGGCAACATTCCCCTGGCCCTGCGGCTCCCCGCCGCGCTGGCCGGTACGCTGACCGTGGCCGCCGTCTATCCCCTGACCGTCCGGCTGGTCCGGCAGTCGGGTCTCCGGCAGGCGCGGGCCGCTGGCCTGCTGGCCGCGACCGGGGTGGCCGTGTCGGCGTGGCATCTCCATTTCAGCCGGCTGGGTTTCCGGGCCATCCTCCTGCCCCTGCTGGCCAGCCTGGCCGCCTACTTTTTCCTGCGGGGACTGAAAACCTGGCCGGCCCGGCGCTCCTTCGTCCTGGCCGCCGGGTTCACCGCCCTGGCCGTGTATACCTACCTGGCCGCCCGGCTGTTTCCTCTGGTCCCGCTCATCTACCTGCTGGTACTCTTTCTGCGAAACCCCAACCGCGCCGCGGCCCGTCTCCGGGCGGCCCAGGCCGCGGCCTATCTGGGACTGACCGTCCTCTTTCTCCTGCCGCTGGTCATCTATTTTGCCCGCTACCCCGCCGACCTGCTGGCCCGGTCGGCCGCGGTCTCCATTTTCAACCCGGCCTGGAATCAGGGCGACCTGCCGGCGGCAGTCTGGCGCACCCTGCGCCTCACCCTGAGCACTTTTGCCGGACTGCGCGGCGACGCCAATCCGCTGGTCAATCTGCCCGGCGAACCCGCGATCCCCTGGTGGCTGGCCCCGTTTTTTATCCTGGGGCTGGTCGACACGCTGGGCCGCGGCCTGTCCCGGCAGGGGCAGACAACCCCGCTCCTGCTGTTGCCCATCTGGTGGGTGGTGATGCTTCTGCCGGCCATCCTGGCCCCGGAAGGTGCCCCCCACCACCTGCGGCTCATCGGGACGCTGGGGCCAACGTACATCCTGCTGGCCTGGGGGATGGTCCGGCTCACCGGCTGGCTGGGCCGCCCGGCCCGGCTGGCCCCTGCCGGACGCGTCCTGCCGGCCCTGCCCTATCTCATCCTGGCCGCCCTGACCTTCAACAGCTACTTTGTTCGCTGGCCTGCCAGCACCGATTTTACCCTGCCGTTTGACCTGTACGCGGTCCGGCTGGCCTCTGAAATTGCCGCCGCGCCGCCGGAGACGGTCTACATCCTGCCGATGGACATCCGTGCCGGCCCGGAGGCCCGGCACTACACCCTGGACTACCTGCTGGCAAACCAGCAGCCGCGGCGCTATCACTACCTGCCGGTAGACGAGGCCAACGCCCAGGCCGTCCTCCGGCAGGCCGCGGCCAGCGCCCAACAGCTCCGGGTGGTCCGCTGGACGGCAGACAAGCACATCGAAGCCGACGCCAGAGAACTGGTCGCCTTTCTGCTGGCAACCAACGCCCGCCTGGTCGACCGGCAGGCGTTTCCGGTGTATAATATCGAAACGTACCGCCCGCTGGCCGGAGCCACCTTTACCCTGCCGGACATCGACCGGCCAGCCCATACCGTTTTCGAGGACCGGCTCCGGCTGGAGGCGGTCTACCTGCCGGCTTCGGCCGCGCCCGGTACGGTTCTGCCGGTGGCCGTGCGGCTGTTCCCTCTGGCAAAGATGACGGCAGATTACAAGGCCTCCCTGCGGTTGGTCGACCCGTCGGGGGCGCGGGTCGCCCAGAAAGACCGGGTGCTCCTGCACCCGTACCATCAGGGCGCGTCGCTGTGGCCGCCGGAGGCGGTCAACGAATATTACCTGCTGGACATCCCCCCTGACGCGCCGGCGGGCAACTACACGGTAACGCTGGTTATCTACCATCCCGACACCCTGGCCCCCCTGGTGGCCGGTGGGCAGGCCGAAATCCCGCTGGGGCAGGTCAGAATTGATTGAAGCGGCTGACCCGCGCCGGTCGGCGCGTGGATTGGAGATTGGAGCACGCCAATGATAAACACCGACCAACTGGTAGCCTTTACGCAAAAGCTGGTCCGGCAACCGAGTTTTGCCGGCGAAGAACAAGAGGTTATTCGGCTCGTTGTCGCGGAAATGGAACGGCTGGGGTTCGACCGGGTGTGGGTGGACGAATACGGCAACGCCGTTGGTGTCATCCAGGGGGCGCAGGCCGGGCCGACTCTGCTGTTTGACGCGCACGTGGACACGGTGGGAATTGCGCCCGGCGTGCCGTGGACCCACGACCCTTTTGGGGCGGAGATTGAAAATGGGGCTATTTACGGCCGGGGCACGGCAGATATGAAGGGCGCGCTGGCGGCGATGGTTTACGCCGCGGCCGGTCTGGACCGCAGTCGGTTGGCCGGGCGAGTGGTTATCAGCGCCTCGGTGATGGAAGAGGTGTTCGAGGGAGGCGCGCTCAAGGCGGTGATGGACGCGGTTTTGCCGGATTACGTGGTCATCGGTGAGGCCACCGACCTGAAGCTGAACCGCGGGGGCCGCGGCCGGGCCGAAATTCACCTGGAGACGATTGGCCGCCCGTCCCATTCGTCCGCGCCGCACCAGGGGGTCAACGCGGTGCTGGAAATGATGAAAGTGATTCGGGCCATCGAAGACCTGCATTTGCCGGTCGACCCGCTGGTCGGCCCGGCCATTATGGCCCTGACCGACATCATTTCCGAGCCGTATCCCGGCTACTCGGTCATTCCCAGCCTCTGCAAGGTGACGTATGACCGCCGGTTGATACCGGGCGAAACGCCGGAAGCGGTCATCCGGCAGGTGGCCGAACTGCCGGGGCTGGAGGGGGTCAGGCTGAACGTGCGGCTGGCAGAGGGAGAACACCGGGCCTACACCGGCGCGGTGGTGCGAGGAACCAAGTTCTTTCCGGCCTGGAAATTTGCCGAAGATGAGCCGTTTGTGCAGATGGCCCGCCGCGGTCTGCAAGCCGCGGGGCTGGCGGCGGAATTTGGCGCGTACCAGTTCTGCACCAACGCGGCCTACAGTGCCGGCATTGCCGGCGTGCCGACCATCGGCTTTGGGCCGGCGTCGGAGGCGCAGGCCCACGTGGTGGACGAACGGCTGGAAATCGACTCTCTGGTGGCCGCGGCGCGGGGCTACCGGGGTATCATCGAGGCGGTGCTGGGCCGGTAGGCCGGGTACGGCGGTCTACATTCTGTCTGAAGCCAGCATTTCCCTGACCAGGTTCGCCAGGAGCTTCCGGGTTTCCGCGTCCAGGGCATTCAGGGCCGCGGCATTGAACCGCTCCAGCCGTTCCTGTTCGGTGTAGAAGAAAACCAGGTCGGGCGTAACCCGGCGGGCCTGACGGCACAAGGCCTGCAGTTGAAGCAGGGCCTCCACCTCATCCAGACCGGCCTCCTGCACCTGCCGGACGGCTTCGATGAGACGGGCAATTTCCTGCCGCCAGTTTTCCACATCGTTTTCGGACTGCACATAAAAGCGAGCTTCACCCACAACCGCCAGTTCCAGCGCGGCCCGGTCGGTATCGGACAGGGGCCGGCCGTTTTCCAGTTTGTCGATAACCGACCGGAGGGCGTGTTTCAGGCGCTCTTGAAAGGCCTCGCGAGCCGTTGCTTCCAGCAGGCGGAAGTTCTGGTCCAGGGTCTGGTAGTTTTGGCTGGAGGTGCTGTTGAGGGCGCGTTCTGCGCTGGTCAGCAAACCGGATAAGACGGCTTCAACTTCGGATACTGTTTTCATTGATGGCCTCCTCATGAAAATACGGTAGACAGCAAACGGCAGACGGCAAAAAAAGTATCTACTCAACCGTGTCTGGAACATTCACTCAACAACGCATATTTCACCGCAGAGACGCGGAGGCCGCAGAGAAAAAAAGAAAGTAACTGTTCAGCCATCCACGAATAGAACACGATGCAGTCGAGACGACTGCGTCCCCGGTCATTTTGCCGACAATCAGGCGTAAAACGTAACCCGTAAG
>RFJV01000377.1 GCA_003694775.1 Chloroflexota bacterium
GGAAAAAAGCTGGCCGATTTGCTGAACTGCCTGTACGCCAGACGGAAATACCAGAACCTTGAGCGAACCTGAGGCCATCTTTTCTCTACCCCGTGTGGAGGAAACAAACGAAAAGCTTTTTTGATGATACTACAATAATGTTTGAAAATGGTTTGAGCAGGTTTAAATTTCGGTGCATGCGCCCTTGCTTGCAGAATACTGGGGTGAGGGGCTTTAGCCTGCGGCCTTACCGGAATCGTTCTGCGCGGTACTGGCCCGGTGCAGACGAGCCAACCGCTTCAACCGGGCGGCCAGCACCCCTGTTGGGGTGGGTTTTACCAGGTAATCGTTGGCCCCTTCATCCAATGCCTGGGCTACCATTTCCGGGTTAATGACGGCTGACTGCACCAGGATTGGAGTTGTACTGAACTGGCGAATGGCGCGGCAGACCTGCCAGCCGTCCATGCCCGGCATCATCAGGTCAAGCAAAATGACCTCCGGGTTCCAACGGCGGGCCTGTTCAATACCATCCTCCCCTGATTCGGCCAGGAGAATTTCAAATCCCTCCGGCTCCAGGATGGTTTTCAAGGTATTTGCCAGAATAACGTCATCTTCGATAATCAGCAACCGGATGGCCAATCGTGCAAGTCTCCTTCCTTATAGTAGTAAATCAGGTACATCCATCCTACCAAATCCCGGCAGGAATGTAAAGAGTTTAAGATAGTTAATAATGGCTATCCGCCTAAAGTTCAACGGTAAAAATGGAGCCGCTCGGCTGGTTATCTTCCACATAAATCCGGCCCTGATGGGCGTCGACGACCATTTTGCAGAAGGCCAGCCCCAGGCCCACCTGCAGAACACCGCGGCGCTGGAAGTCAACAATGCGGTATTTGTCGAAAATCTCTTCCCGTTTGTCCGGCGGGACGCCCGGTCCTTCGTCCAGAACCTGCAGGCACAGCTGGTAAGGCCCGCCGTCTGTATACCTCAGCCGGACGGTGACCCTGCCTTCCGGGGGCGAAAACTTGATGGCGTTGGACAGCAGGTTCTCCACCACTCGCCGGAACAGATTGGCGTCCAGGGTTACCATCCGTCCCCCCGGCGGCAGGTCTGTCTCCAGGGAAATGCGGCGAGATTCGGCTACGATTTTCTGGGCTTTAATGGCCGCGATAATAATTTGGACCGGGTCTACCACGGACGGGTGGAGCAGGGGCTGTCCGGCTTCCATTTTTGCCAGCAACAGCATGTCGTTCAGGAATGCTTCCAGGCGGTACGCCTGTTCTGTTATCCGCTCCAGGTAATCGCAGGCCGCTTCGGGCAGGTCGTCCAGCATCTGCATCAGTTCGCTGAAGCCAATAATGGAGGTGAGGGGGGTGCGCATATCGTGGACAATCATCTTGGCCATATCTTCCCGCAGGCGGAGCGCCTCCTGAAGCTCATCGTACTGGCGTTTAATCCTGAGCATCGAGCGGACGCGGGCGCGCAGTTCCACGGCATCTACCGGCTTGTTGAGAAAATCATCGGCGCCGGCATCAAATCCCCGGACCAGGTCCTCTTTACTGCCCAGGGCGGTCACCATAATAACCGGTATATGCCGCCAGCGAGGGTCATTCTTGATGCGGCGGCACACCTCAAAGCCGTCGATATCGGGCATCATCACGTCCAGCAGAACCAGGTCTGGGGGAACCTGCTCCAGGTATTCAAAAGCTTCGTGTCCCTTGGTGGCAAAAACCAGCATATACCCTTCGCGGTGCAGGTGTCCTTCCAGCACATCGCGGGCAATTTGCTCGTCATCTACAATCAAAATTGTCGACACATCATTCATACGATGCTCCTCGGCTCTCAGGCCAGCCGGCGCTGGCCGAGATATCGATTAATCACCTGCACCAGACCGCGCAGGCTGAGTGGTTTGCTCATGTAATCGTTCGCTCCGGCTTCAAGACAGCGTTCCCGGTCGCCGGGCATGGCCAGGGCCGTAATGGCAATCACGGGGAGCCGGTTCACCGCCGGGTCGGGGTCGGCACGCAGGCGGCGCATAGCCTCCAGACCGTCCATTTCCGGCATCTGTACGTCCATCAGCACCAGATGCGGCTTTTCTTCTTTGACCCGCTCCAGCGCCTCTTTACCGTTGCGGGCCACCACCAGCTGGAAGCCCTGCATCTGCAGGTAGTCGGTCAGGAATTCGATGGTCTTTTCATTATCTTCAGCCAGCAGGATTACCGGCCTTTCCGGCAGGTCGACCATTTCCTGCCGGTCCTCAAGCGTGGCCGTGTCTGCTTCGGGTTGGGTCAGGGTAACAGCTTCGGGCCAGGGCAGAGAAACCGTAAATCGACTGCCTTTACCCGGCTCGCTCTCCACCGACACACTGCCGCCGTGCAGTTCGGTCATCCGGGAAACCAGCGACAGGCCCAGCCCGGTACCGGCATACTGCCGCGACAGACTGCTGTCTAACTGCATAAACGGCTGGAACAGCCGGTCCATATCCTCGCGGGCAATACCAATGCCGGTGTCCCAGACCGTGAAATGAACCGTTTCCCGGTCGGGGTCGCCGCGCACTTCCAGGCCAATCTGGCCGCCTTCCGGGGTAAATTTTACGGCGTTGCTCAGCAGATTGACCAGAATTTGCTTCAGCCGGCGCTCATCGGCGGGGATGGTCTGCACCCGTTCATCCAGGCTCATGGAAAGCTGTAACTGCTTCTTGTGGGCCAGCTGTTTGACCAGCCGCACACTGGCATCACACACCGCCGCCACCGATACCGGCTGGATAGACAGCTCCATCTTGCCGGCTTCAATCTTCGACAGGTCGAGAATGTCGTTAATCAGCTCCAGCAGGTGGCGACCGCTTTCCTCGATATTTTGGGCATACTTCAACTGCTTTTCATTCAACTGACCGAACGTCTCGGACTGCAGAATCTCCGCCGACCCCAGGATGGCGTTCAAGGGAGTGCGGAGTTCGTGGCTCATACTGGCCAGGAATTCATCTTTCAGTTTGGAGGCACGGGCCAGTTCGGCATTGGCCTTGCTCAGTTCGGCGGTCCGTTCCTGAACGCGCTGGGCCAGCAGGGCACGTTCCTGGGCCAGGGCCGCTTCGGCCTGTTTGCGCTCGGCAATTTCCTCCTGGGCTTTCTGGTACAGCCGGGCGTTTTCAATAGCACTGGCGGCCTGGTTGGCCAGCAGACGGGCCAACGAAATTTCCTGGGCCGTAAAGGTTCTTTCTTCGCGGCTGTCTTCCAGCTCCACCAGACCAATCACCCGCCGCTGAAAGACCATCGGCAGAAGCATCCGCGTTTTCACCCCCACCGACCGCATATGCGCCGCTTCGTAAGGGTCAACGGACGGCTGGTCGATGGTCATCTGTTCGGGAATCTGGTCTTCCAGCACGCTCCGGGTTAGCGGCAGATTTTCCAGCTTGCGCACTTGCGACAGGGCCTCGGTACTGCCCCAGCCTTCGGGCGAGTAAACCGACAGGGTGGCAATGGTATCCTCATCCCTGCGCCATTCGGAAATGGTGCACCGCTCCACATTCAGCAGTTTTGCCATTTCCAGGGCCACGGTATTCAGCACGTAGCGCAGGTCCAGGCTGGAGGTAATTGCCACCGCCGCGGACTGCAGGACCATCAGCTCCCGGTTGCGCTGGAGCAGTTCGGCCTCCTTGCGCTTCCGCTCCTCCAGTTCCTGCCGGAGCCGCTCGTTGGCAAAGCGCAGTTCCGAGGAGCTTTCCCGAATCCGGCGTTCCAGCTCTTCCCGCGTCTTCTGCAGTTCCTTAATAGAGATGGCTTCCAGTGAATCCAGGCGGTGGAGGGTCATCACGCCCACATTCTGCCCATTGTGGGTAACTTGCCGGGTCCACACCCGAAGCGGCAGTGTTTGACCATCCTTGTTCTGGGCCACAAGCTCAAACGGTTTGTCATATTTGAGCATCAGGTTGCGCAGGAGCATACTCTGGTAATCGGGCGCGGCCAGTTGGGGCAGGGTCAGGCGGGTCATTTCTGCCGGCTCGTAACCAAACAGGGCCGCGGCCTCCGGATTGACCGCCAGGACTGTTGCCTTTCGGTGCACAATGATGCCGTCTGGATTGGAACGGCTTATCTCCGGATGGGCCGCCAGCAGGGCCTCCAGCTCCCCAGCGGGCCAGGGAGACCGGTCTTCTCTGGCCGCGGGGGCCTTCTGTTCTTCGGGTACCGGCTCAAGGGGCAGGGCAGGTTCCGGCTGTGGCTGTCGCTGGGGAACCGGCGGTTGCTGAAGTTCGTTGACCAGCCGGTTCAGCACCTGGAGGCCGGTTGCGAGCGCGGCCAGGGCCGCGGCCATCACCCCTCCCACCAGGACGGCAAACCGCCACGAGTCCGGCACAAGCAGGTAAATCATAATGGTGACCACCAGAATGACGGCCAACCATATCCCAAACCGGATGGCAAACCGGCGTTTCAGTTCGGTGAACAGCCCGGTTAACGGTAGCGGGCGTTCCGGTAAAGGCTTCATTTCAGACCCCTGTTGGAATCATTGCGCGAAGGATGACCGACTTCTCCTATCCCCGGATTTTTTCATCCCCTTTTTATCACGATACCATCACTTCTTTTATCGGCAAGGTATTCAATAACTTGAGTACCCGATTGATATATCTTTTATATATCAGCACCGGTTAGCTTGTCAAAATGCTGTGATATGTGCTATACTTGGATTTTAATTATCCGGGATTGGGAGATTGGAGATTAGGAGATTGGAGATTAATAACTTTACGCCCCAACCCTCTAACTCTCTAACTCTCTAACTCTTTAACTCTTCAACTCTCTAACTCCCCAACTCCCAAACTCTTCAACTATATTTCCCAGGAGGACTGCATCATGTCGCCGCAAAGAAATCATCCTTTCCTCTTTATCCCCGGCCCGACCAATGTCCGTCCGGACGTGCTGGAGGCCCAGACCGAGGCTATGATTGGGCACCGTACCCCGGAGTTCGAGGCCCTGTTTGCGGAATGTGAAGACAAACTCAAGCAGATGTTCTTCACCACCCAGCGGGTCTACATTACTGCCTCCTCCGGTAGCGGTCTGCAGGAGGCGGCCATTCGCAACGGGGTGCAGAACAAGGTGGTCAACTTTGTGGCCGGCGCGTTTGGTCAGCGCTGGCACGATGTGTCTGCCGGATGCGGCAAGCAGGCAGTGCGGGTCGATATTGAATGGGGCAAAGCGGTCAAACCGGAAGATGTTGACGCCGCGCTCCGCCAGCACCCAGACGCCGAGGCTATCACTGTGGTGCACAACGAAACCAGCACCGGCGTGGCCTCTCCGGTGGGAGAAATTGCCGCCCTGGTGCGGGAAAAGTATCCCCACGTCCTCATTTTTGTGGACGCGGTCAGCTCCTTTTCCGGCGTTCACCTCCCCTTCGACGAATGGGGGCTGGATGTCATGCTGACCTCCTCCCAGAAGGCCCTCTCCCTGCCGCCGGGACTGGCCTTTGCCGCGGTCAGCGACCGCACTCTGGAACGGGCCAAAACGGTCACCGGACGGGGCTGGTATTTTGACTTCCTGGTTCTGGAAAAATACCTCCAGCGAAACACCACCCCGGCCACCCCGGCCATTTCGCTGATGCGCGCCCTCAGGGTAGAGCTGGAGCACATCTTTGCCGAGGGGCTGGAGGCCCGCTTTGCCCGTCACCAGGCCCTGGCCGAACATACCCGCCGGTGGGCACTGGCCCGCGGCTTTACCATGCTCTCGGAAGAGGGCTACCACTCGCCGACCGTTTCCAATATTGCCAACACCCGCCAAATCGATGTCAAGGCGCTGAACAGCTTTCTCAAGGAACGCGGTATGGTCATTTCCAACGGCTACGGCAAGCTGAAGGACATCTCGTTCCGCATTGCCCATATGGGCTGGATTACCCAGGACCATCTGGACCGGCTGTTCACAGCCATTGATGAATTTTTGAGCCGGTAGGGGGGGGACGACGAACGACGAACGAC
>RFJV01000378.1 GCA_003694775.1 Chloroflexota bacterium
CAACATCCTGCTGGACCGCCACGGCGACGCTTACCTGACCGATTTTGGCCTGGCCTTGCTGACCAGTATGGGCACGCGCGGCGAAATTTTGGGGTCGCCTCATTACCTTTCCCCGGAGCAGGCCATCTCTTCCGCCGGCGTCACCCCTCAAAGCGACCTGTACGCCCTGGGCGTCATTCTGTACCGCTGTTTTACCGGACGTCTGCCTTTTGACGCGGCTGACCCGCTGGACGTGGTGCTCCTGCAGATGGACCAGCCGCCTCCCCCGCCCCGGCAGGTCAACCCGGCGGTGCCGCCGGCCCTGGAGGCGGTGATTCTCAGAGCACTGGAAAAAGAACCGGAAAATCGCTACCCCACCGGGCAGGCTCTGGCCGACGCGCTGGAAGCCGCCCTGTCGGATATTGAGGGCACGGCTGTGCCTCTGCCGGAGCCGCCCGCAGAAGAACCATCGGAACCGGTCCCGGTGCCCCAGCCTTCCCCCTCCTCCGACACCCTCTCCATTCCGCCGGCGGCTTCTCCGGCCCGGCCCGGCGAACCGCCCTCGCTGGTGTCGCGCCTGTCCAGAGAGATGGCCCCTTCTTCTGCCGCGTCTTCCGCTCCCCCTGCCCCGGCCCGGCCCGCCGGTCGACGGCCGGTCCGGGCGATAGCCGCGGTCGCGGTTCTGCTTCTGCTCCTGGCAGGACTGGGCATATTCCTGTTTTCTTCGGGACCGTCAGAAAGCGCAGAAGCCACCGTTGCGTCCGTCTCTCCCTCGCCAACGCGGCGCGCCGCCGCCCTGCCGGCAGAGTCAACCCGCGCCCCAGCGCCAACGCTGGCTCCAACCCCGACCGTGCCGCCAACCCCGGCGGAAACCCTTACCCCCACCGCCAAAGCGGAACAATCCTCGGCCCAGGATGTGCTGGCTTTAACCCCCACCCCTGCCGGCGAACTGTCTGCCTACCGCCTGCTTTTTACCCAATGGGACGGCGGAAAACACTCGGTCTGGGTGGTCAACCTGGATGGGAGCGGCAAAAAACGGCTCAGCGAATATGCCGCCAGCCCTTCCTGGACCGCAGACGGGGAGCGGGTCGTCTTTCTGGGAGAAACGGGCATCAACAGCCTGCCCAGAACGCCCGACGGCGGCTCCGAGGGAGTCTGGCGTATGACCCCCGACGGCCTCTACTTCCGCCAGCTTATTCAGGATGGCCGGGCGCGGTCTGTGGCCGCCTCCCCCGTTGGCAACCTGATTGTCTTCGATTCTAAACGGGGAGACAACTACGTCCTCTACTTTATCGACGCCCAGGGAACGGAACTGCCCACCCAGATACCCGGAGAAACTCCGGCCTGGTCGCCAGATGGTCAGTGGGTGGTGGCTAAAGCCTGCCGCCCCAACTGCGGTTTATGGTTGACCCGCCGCGACGGAAGCCGTCCGGTTCAGCTTACCTTTGACGGTGGCGACGGCCTGCCGGCCTGGGCCCCGGACAACAGCCGCATCGCCTTCAGCCGGCCCGCCGGCAGTGGGGTCGATATCTTTACCGTCCGGCCCGATGGCTCCGACCTGCGCCAGCTCACCTCCTCTCCCGGCCACGACACCCTGCCGGCCTGGACGCCCGACAGCCAGCAGATAGTCTTTCGCTCCACCCGCAACGGCTTCTGGCAGTTGTTTATCATGAACCGGGACGGCACCGACCAGCGCCCCCTCCTGCCGGATAATCTCGGCAGTAGCGACGAGTGGGCCTTCGACCGGATGTCGGTTCATTAACCCGGTATCTGCCGCAACAGCCTGCACACCCCTTGTGGTCTGGGGTGTGTTTTTTTGCAACCGGAGCCGTCCACGAATTTTTCACGAATACACGAATAGACGGCGCAGTCCCCCCATTCGTGCATTCGTGTTGTATTCGCGGATGGCCTGGCCGGAACAATCCGTCAAAAATTTGAAACGCATTCGCCCCCTGCCCGATGGGGTCTGTCCAGAATTCCTAAAATTCTGGACGCACCCGCCCGATGTTTGACAACAGAACTAATGTTCGTATAATATCCAGCAGCCCAATGCGATGAATGGAAACCGGAGATGACCGACCTGCACCAAAAGGTGGAGCTTTTAACCGAGGCCGCGGCACTGGATGCCGAAGGGGTGCCGTCACCGGGGTGCGGGGCACGGCAGGCGGATTTCCTGGCCCGAAGCCGCGCTTTTGTGACCCACCCCCAACGGGGAAAAATCCCGGTGATGCGGGTCATGCTGACCACTGCCTGCGAGCAGAACTGCCGCTACTGCCCTTTCCGCGCCGGGCGGGATTTTCGGCGGGTGTGGCTGACTCCGGACGAACTGGCCGCCGCGTTCGACCAGATGTACCGCAAAAAGCTGGTCGAAGGGCTGTTTTTGACCAGCGGCATTGTGGGCGGGGGAGTGAAGGCGATGGACCGTCTGCTGGCAACCGCGGAACTGGTCCGGCGCAAATACCGCTACCGCGGCTACCTCCACCTGAAGGTAATGCCCGGCGCAGAAGAGGCGCAGATTGAGCAGGCTGTCCGCCTGGCCGACCGGCTGTCGGTGAACCTGGAAGGAGCCAACGAGCACCGCCTGCCGGCCCTGGCGCCGCAGAAAGATTTCAGCCGCCAGCTTCTACCGCCGCTGTACTGGCTTCGCCGGCACCAGTTCGACCTGCCGCCGTGGGTCAAACGTCCCGGCCTGACCACCCAGTTTGTGGTTGGTCCCGCCGGAGAAAGCGACCGCGAACTGCTGACCACGGCCCATCGCCTGTACCGGGAGACCGGTCTGGCCCGGGCCTACTACTCTGCCTTTAATCCCGTGCCGGATACCCCCTTTGCCGGCCTGCCGCCAACCGACCCCACCCGTGAACATCGCCTCTACCAGGCCGACTGGTTGCTTCGCTTTTACGGTTTTGCCCTGGACGACCTGCCTTTTGACGCCGGCGGCAACCTGCCCCTCACCACGGACCCAAAACTGCTGTGGGCCAACCGCCACCTGTCGGAAAAGCCGGTGGAAATCAACCGGGCCGGCCGCGGCGAGCTTCTTCGCGTTCCCGGCATTGGCCCCAAAACGGCAGACGCCATCCTCTCCGCCCGGCGCAAGGGCCGCCTGACCGACCTGACCCAGCTCCGCCGGCTCGGCGCGGCGGTAGAGCGGGCCGCGCC
>RFJV01000047.1 GCA_003694775.1 Chloroflexota bacterium
CCGGTCTGCTTCAGGTAGGCCTCTGCCTTTTTGGCGACATACCGCGGGTCGCGCGAGTACGGCTGGCGGGTGATGGGGTCGTAAATATCGCAGATAATGTCCAGCGTGGGAACCTCAAAGAAGGGGTCCAGAAAGGTGGTGGTGACATCCGGAATCAGAATCATGTCCGATTCTTCAATCCGCTGAAAGCCGCGAATCGACGAACCGTCGAAGCCGAAACCTTCCTCGAACATATCTTCCGATACTTGTTTGGTAGACAGGCTGAAGTGATGCCACTGACCGAACGGGTCGGTGAACCGCAGGTCAATCATCTTGACATCATGTTCCTTGATTAACTTGAAGACGTCTTTTACCGAGGACACACTCATTTTTGGAAACTCCTTTTGATAAGTTTGATATTTTCCGGCAGTTGCCGCCTCCGAGGTCAGCCGCAACTGCCGCTACAAGCGTTTTGAAGCGGTGAGGCGGAAGTGCATCCGCCCCGCCGGTAGATGCTACATCAGCTCCCTGACTTTCAAGCTGGTGGAAAGCCCCATCAAGCCGCGGCGGACAAAATCGCGGGCTACCCGGTCGCGCAGGTCTTCCAGGTCCTTGCCGAGATACAGGCTGTACCGGTCTTCGTCTTCCCGGTACTCCACGCCTATCAGACCCCGGCCGTTCTGGTAAACATCCAGAGCCATCAGGGCGGTGGTCAGGCGGGCGGGGTACAGCTTGAGGGTACGCTTGACCTTTTCCCAGTACTCCGGCAGGAGCCGGTCCAGGCGCAGGTCAAAATTATCGCGCAGACGGTAGTCGGCAATCAGGGCCTGGGCCACCTGAGTGCGGAGAAGCAGGGCCTCGTAACCGCCGGAGAAATCCACCTCGCGCTTGCCGCTGGCCGCGTAGGTGTAGATGCTTTTTTCGTCATCGGCCACAAAAACCGGAGCCCAGAATTCGTTGTCGCCGTCAAACTCGGGGCGCTTCTTCAGATAGAAGATAGGCCGGATAAGGGCCAGGGAGTTCTGGTTGACCCCCCGGACGTGCAGTTTTTCGCTTTTGCCGGGCCGGCCCAGCTCCCCGACGGCGTGCAGGTAGTCGGTCAGGTAATCGCGGACTTTTGCCAGCTCCACGTGGCGGAACACCGGGCCGCCGGGGGTCGTGGCAAAGACCTCGTCCCCCACAGTGTAAACGGGATACATCTGCCGCGACCGGCGGGCAATAAAGACGTAGGTAGGCAAACGAGACATATTGACCAGCCCCCGGAGCAGGCGGTCGGCCAAGTAGAGCATTTTATCCGTATCCTCTGCCTCTACCCGGAAGCCGCAGATTTCCACATTGTACATATCCTTACCGTTGGTGTGGCGGTAAACCGGAATATGGTGCACCGTTTCCACATCGATGGTCAGGCTGGTGATTTCTGCCCGGATAAGGTAAGGTATTTTGGCGTGAGCCACAGAGTTGGGTACTAAACTGATATTCATTGCAACGCCTCCTGCTGGTGCGCTCCTGGGGGCGACATGCCGGAGCATGTCGCCCCATCACCGGTTGACGATTATCCCGCCGACTCAGCCGCCGGCATCATCACCCGCTCACCCGGCTGGGCATTGACCACGCGAGCGCCAAATTCAGGATAGCTAATCGTACCGTGTTCGGTCAGGTCCAGACCCTCCAGTTCCTCCTGCGGAGACACCCGGATGCCCATCACCACATCGGCGGTCTTGAAGACGATGAAGGCCGTCACAAAGGCCCACAGGCCAACCGCCAGCACCCCAATGGCCTGAACGCTGAGCTGAGCAAACCCGCCGCCGTAGAACAGCCCGGCCACTTCTCCCATTCCGGTCAGTGCCCCGGCGGCCGGAGCGGCAAACAGGCCAACCGCCAGCGTGCCCCAGGCCCCGTTGATAGCGTGTACAGCCACCGCGCCCACCGGGTCGTCCACCTTCAGCACCCGCTCGATGAAGAGCAGGCCGTACACCAGCACCACCCCGGCCAGCAGACCAATCACCAGCGCCCCGATGGGGGTGACGCTGGCCGTACCGGCCGTAATCGCCACCAGACCGGCCAGCGCCCCGTTGAGGGCCATTTCCGTAGACGGATGTCCCGTCTTCACCCAGTTGACCAGCAAAGCCGACACTGCCCCGGCCGCGGCGGCCATATTCGTGGTGACCGCAATGTAGCCGATACCGGGGTTCATCCCGCTCAGGGTACTGCCGGGGTTGAACCCAAACCAGCCAAACCAGAGAATGAACACCCCCAGCGCGGCCAGGGTCAGGCTGTGGCCGGGGATTACGTTGCTGGAGCCATCCTTGTTGAACTTGCCGATGCGGGGTCCCAGCACAATGGCGCCGGCCAGGGCCGCCCAGCCGCCCACACTGTGAACAATGGTCGAACCGGCAAAGTCAATGAACCCCAGGTCGGCCAGCCAGCCACCGCCCCACAGCCAGTGCCCGGAAATGGGGTAGATAATCCCCACAATAATCACACTGTACACCAGATAGGCCGAGAACTTCAGCCGCTCGGCCACCGCGCCGGACACGATGGTAGCCGCGGTCCCGGCAAAAACCAGCTGGAACAGGAAGCCGGCCCAATCGTAGGCGCTGTCCGGCCCAAAGCCCAGCTTGCTGAGGAAGAAGTTATCGGTGCCGATGATGCCGGCGTACGACGCGCCGTACATCAGGCCAAAGCCGATGGCAAAGTAAAGGAGGGAACCCACAGCAAAGTCCATCAGATTTTTCAACAGCAGGTTGGCCGCATTTTTGGAGCGGCTGAAGCCGCTTTCGACCATAGCAAACCCGGCCTGCATAAAGAAGACCAGAAATGCGGCCAGGAGAAGCCAGATAACATCAATCTGGCTTTCCGGAGTGGGACCGCCATCCTGAGCATAGGCAACTCCTCCTACGGTCAGGGCCAGCATTACTGCCGTGGGAAGCGCACGCTTCCAATGTCGTAGCTTCATCATAGCAACACTCCTTTCTTGAAAAATTTGGTGATGGTTGAACAAAACTGCCGTCGCCATCACACCGTTGTACTGGCGGGTCCCAATGCCGAGCGGCAAATAAAAAAGCCCTCAGCGCGACATTCCATTCGCGGCTGAGGGCTTCTCGGCTCCTCAAAAATCTATCTTGTTTTGATGGCCCGAAGTATAGCAGATTTTTTTAACCTTGTCAAGGGGGGTGCGTCTTTTTTAAGGTTCTATTTTCCCCCGACGGCTATGACCGCCTCGGCAACGTCCTTCATCGAACAGCGTTTTTCGCGGGCCGTGGCCTGAAGCCGGCGGTACGCCTCCTCCTCCGACAGCCCCGCGGCCACCAGAATACGCCGGGCGGCATCGATAACGTCCCGGGCCTCAAGCTGGTTGCGCAGTTTGTAGACCTGCCGGGCCGTGGCCTGCATCTGCCGGAAGCGGTCAACCGCCACCTCCAGAGCCGGGCCCAGCCGCTCCTCCTGCACCGGCTTGATGAGATAGCCCATCACCGCCGCGTTGGCCGCCCGCTCGATAAGCTCCCGGTCGGAGTAGGCGGTCAGCATTACGATGGGCAGGGGCATCTCCCGGCTCAAAATTTCGGCCACGGTCAGGCCGTCTGTGCCGGGCATTTTGATGTCCAGCAACAGCAGGTCGGGCCGGTGCTGTTTGACCTTCTCCAGCGCCTCATCCCCATTGGCCGCCGTATCCACCACCCGATGTCCCAGCGCGGTCACCATCGCCCGCAGGCCCATCCGGATGACAGCTTCATCGTCCACAATGATAATTCTCAGCATCGTCCGCTTTTTTGTCTCCTTCTGCTCCGTTGTTCCGGCCCAATTTTAGACCGGGCCGGCTAATTTTGAAAATTCAGCGGAGGAATGGGCAAATTGTATTTATTCAGCCGTCCACGAATAAAACACGAATGCACGAATAACTAACCTCGCCGGCAGTACTGATAAGCAGGACGTAACTGCTCAGATTTTGCAAGCTGTTCCAGAAACCGGCTTTTTCCCTGGTACATTTCGTCCACTCGTCCATTCGTCCATTCGTAAATTCGTAAATTTGTGTATTCGTGAAAAATTCGCGGACGGCTGAACAGTTACACCCTGTCTACCGTCTACTGTCTACCGTTTACCGTATTTTCAGAGGAGGCCATTCTGCGCCATCTGTTCATTAATTCGTCCATTCGTGATTTCGTGTTCGCGTTTTCGTGTTTCTGGCTGAAGCGGAACAGTTATGTTATAATTTAATTATCTTTCCGCCCTGTTGCTTTTAATTTTAGAGGAGCGTAACCAATGATGATTACCCGCCAGGAAATTGAAGCTCAGGAAGCCGAACGGCTGGCCCCGTACGGCATGTGCAGTAGAGACTCGCTGGGGCGGCGCGTCCCGGAAGACGAGCACCCCTACCGGACCGCCTACCAGCGCGACCGGGACCGCATCATCCATACCACCGCTTTCCGCCGGCTGGAGTACAAAACCCAGGTCTTCATCATCACCGAGGGCGACTACTACCGCACCCGCCTGACCCACACCATCGAGGTGGCCCAGATTGGCCGCACCATCGCCCGCGCCCTGCGCGTCAACGAGGACCTGACCGAGGCCATCTGCCTGGCCCACGACCTGGGCCACAGCCCCTTTGGACACAGCGGTGAAACCGCGCTCAACACCCTGATGACCGACCACGGCGGCTTTGACCACAACTACCAGAGCTTCCGTATTGTGGAAAAGCTGGAGCGCCGTTTCCCGGACTTCAACGGCCTGAACCTGACCTGGGAAGTGCGGGAAGGCATCCTCAAGCACGAAACCGAGTACGACAAAAGCCAGGTCACTGCCTTTGAACCCCAATGGCGGCCCACCGTAGAGGCCCAGATTGTCAACTTTGCCGACGAGATTGCCTACACCACCGCAGACCTGGACGACGGCCTCCGCTCCGGTCTCATCACCCCGGCCCAGCTCAAGGATATCGAGTTCTGGCGGCTGGTGGTCGACGAACTGGGCATCAACCCCACCGAAAGCTTTTCCGAGATGGACCGCCACCGCATCATCCGCCGCCTGGTGGGCAAGGAAGTCAGCGATGTGGTGCAGACCACCAGCGACCGGCTTCAATCGCTCAACATCCGCAGTGTGGCCGACATCCGCAACCTGCCGGAAAATATCGTCACCCATTCGGAAAAGGTACAGCAGATGAACCGGGAGCTGAAAGATTTCCTGCTGAACAACCTGTATCTGCACTGGCGGGTCATGCGGATGGATATGAAAGCCAAGCGCTTCATTGGCCGGCTGTTCGAAGCCTATACCCGGTCGCCGGTTATCCTGCCGACCAGCGTCCAGGCCCTGATTGAGCGCCGCGGCCTGCACCGGGCCGTCTGCGACTACATCGCCGGAATGACCGACCGGTACGCCCTCCAGGAATACCAAAAGCTGTTCGACCCGATGGAGCGGGTGTAGTTCCGCCCCGGCAAAATTTACCCCCGGTTAACTTCAAACTTAATTGACAGATGTCGCCGTCTTTTGTGACATCTGTCACTGGCTGTTTGGCCCGTTCCGTGATACCCTGTAATTATAAGGTAAACCTTATCATTACAGGGTAATTTGTTATGGGAGACCTGATTTCGGCCCCCGCCCACATCAGCGAAAACATCGAAATGTATCTTCTGCGCATCGCCCTGCTGACCGGCGAAGGGCAACCGGTCTCCGTACCCGCCCTGGCCCAGGAGCTGGGTGTATCGCCGGTTTCGGCCAACGAGATGTGCCGCAAGCTGGTGGACCGCGGTCTGGTGCACTACGAGCCGTACAAGGGCGTCACCCTGACCCCCGACGGCGAGCAGTTGGCCCGCTGCGTTCTGCGAAGCCGCCGGCTGTGGGAAGTCTTTTTTGTCAGCAAACTGGGCCTCTCCCCCGACGAGGCCGAAGAGATTGCCTGCCGGTTTGAGCATGTTACCCCGGAACTGCTGGCCGAGCAGTTGGCCGAATTTCTGGGCCACCCGACCACCAGCCCCAAGAATGAGCCGATTCCCGCCGGCAACGGCACACCGCCCGCCCCCGCCCCCCTCCCTCTCACCGCCCTGACAGCCGGAGAACGGGCACAGGTGGTCAGCCTCAAGGCCGACCCGCTGTCGGCGGAGTTTCTGCGCCGGCAGGGGATGGTTCCCGGTGCGGTGGTCGAAATCCTGTCCGCGGGAGAAGACGGGGCGTGCCTGCTGAACCTGAACGGCAAACGCTTAGCCCTGGCCGGTGAACTTTCCCGGCAGATTTTTGTGTACAGAGCTTAGAGATTGGAGATTAATATCATTCTTCTGCCTTCATCCTTCCGCCTTCATCCTTTTCATTAAGGAGACCTGCCAATGCAGATACCGTTTTTACACACCCACACCACCACCGAAGCACCCTCTACCTGCTGTCAGGCCACGGCCCATGCCGACATTGCCGGTATGCCGCTGGTCGCCATTGTGGGGTCGCCCAACGTGGGCAAAAGCGTTCTCTTCAACCATCTGACCGGCATTTACGTGACCGTATCCAACTACCCCGGCACAACCGTGGAGCTTTCGCGCGGCAAAGGCCGGCTGGATGGTATTGAATTCGGGGTGGTGGACACGCCGGGGATGTACCGCCTGCTGCCGCTCACCGAGGAAGAGCGGGTCGCCCGGCAGATTCTGCTCCAGGAACAGCCCGACCTGGTAATCCACGTGGTCGATGCCAAAAACCTGGCGCGCATGCTGCCGATGACCTTACAGCTCATCGAGGCCGGATTTCCGGTGATTCTGGATGTCAACCTGATGGACGAAGCCGAACGGCTGGGGGTCAAGGTGGATGTCGACGCCCTGGCCGCGGCACTGGGCATTCCGGTGGTGGCCACCGCGCTGGCCCGCCGGCAGGGGGTCGACCGGCTGAAGGCAGAAATCAGCCGCTTGCTGGTCCATCGACAGGCGGCGCGTCCGGCTGAAACAGCCGCCCTGCACTACCCGGCCTCCCTTGAAACCGGTATCCAGGCCATAGCGACCCGCCTGAACGGGCACGCACCCCGCGGGATGAACAAACGGGCCGTAGCCCTGCTGTTGCTCCAGCAGGATGCCGAGGTGACGGCCCAGGTGCA
>RFJV01000048.1 GCA_003694775.1 Chloroflexota bacterium
CACCCGCACCACCGACAATTGGTCGTCACCAATTGTACCATAATTCTGGGGCGTACCCTTTTGTAACTGACTGATTTGGTTTTATTTTATACGAGGAGGTGCAATGTTCTGACGATGCTGTTCACTGCGGAAAATTGATAACAAACCATTGACCAGAAACAGTTACTTATGAAAGGGGGATTATCCTATGGACGAAATTACCAGTCAAGACAAACTGATGGCCGCACTTTCTTATCCGATTGGGATTGTCGCTATTATCATCCTTTTGGTTGAGGACATGAAAAACCGGCCCTTCCAGAAGTACCACGCGGTTCAGGCGCTGGCCGTGAACGTTGTCCTCATCATTTTGAGCATTGTTTTGGGCTGGACGGTCATTCTGGCCTGTGTACCGCTCCTGCTCTGGCTGGTGACGTTCTACTGGGCCTATCAGGCCTATCAGGGACAGTACTTTGAAATTCCCGGCCTGACCGGCTTCCTGAAAGGTCAAGGCTGGATTTAAGGGTAAAGTCGAACAAAGCACAAAAGCCTTCTTCGTTGGAAGAAGGCTTTTGTTTTTTGGCCGTGTTTCCGGAACAAATTACCCCGGAGCCATCATTCGGCAAACATCTCTGCTAATACCGACAGGACCGATTGCTGAGTTTTCCGGTCTATCCGCCCCAATTTCTTTACCAAGCGCTTCCTGTCAACTGTGCGTAGTTGGTCCAGTACAACTTGCCCTCTTTTCCCCGCAAACTCACACCAGACCCGTGTTGGATAATCTCTCCCCTTCGTTGTCATCGGAGCCACGATGACCGTGGCGATATGACGATTCATTTCATCCGGTGAGATAACCAGACAGGGCCGCGTTTTCCGGATTTCACGTCCTACCGTCGGGTCAAGATTTACCAAATAAACCTCAAACCGCTTAACTACCATTCCCACTCACCCTCTTCCCATTCAGTCAGGGTAAGTGGTTCACTATCAAGGAGCTGGTCATCCCCGGCTTCAGCCATTGCCTTGAAAGCCTCATCCCACTCCTGCCGGGGTTGCTGGATAGAGCGAACAATCAATTGGCCGGGCAAGACTTCCAGCTCCACTTCTTCGGTGAACCCCAACTGTTCCAGGATGGGTTTGGGAATACGAATACCTTGCGAATTGCCGATTTGTATTATCCGGGTTCTGATGGTCATCACACACCTCACGCAATAATCACATTGTAATTACAAAACATTTTCCTGTCAACATACCCTGGGGCGAGCGTCTCGCCCGCGTCTTTTCCACCGCTCAGGGCAGGTAGACCGCCAGAGCATCGTGGGCGACATTAATGACCACACTCAGTTCTACCGTCTGCCCGCTCACCACAGTGACCGTGCCTCCGACAGCCACAGCCGGCAGGCTGGCCGTGTAGCTGAACTGCCCCGCGGGTACAGCAACCAACCGGTCGCTTTGAGGCGGGACCAGGAAGGTCTGGTTGTTGATGGTAAAGGTCAGGGTATCGCCGGTAAAATTCATCACCCGCACCCCTTCAGGTGCAGGGTTGGGGCTGGGGAGCAGAGTGTCAACCTGCCCACCGGTCGCCGGCAAGACAGCCGGAGCGGACTCTGCCGGTTGCGGACCGGCCACAGGCGTTAACGTTTCAGCCGCCACCTGGAGGGTCACCGGCGGCAGAAATTTGAATTTGTCGCCGATTTCATACGTTTCGGGTTCGGGAAGCGTGGCGGTAAGATGAAGGCCCGTCACCTGACCAGCGGTCACGGCGATGTTTCCGTTGAGACTACCGTTGGGAACACTGGCGGTGTAGGTATACAAACCCGGCGGCAGGTCAATCTGCAAGCGACCGGGGATACTGCCCGTTTGGGCCGGTACTTTGTAAAGCTGGCCGGCGATGTCAATGGTGACTTCATCCCGGCCAACGTGGTTCATCCAGACCAGGCTTCCCATCCCCGGCGCCGGCAGGGCTGGTGTCCAGGTATCCACCGGAGACGGTGCCGGCGCTGGCCGGGTAAAGGGGTCAAAGTCGAAAACATCCACAAAATCCTCGGCCTGACCTATCACAATGCCGTTGCGGTCCAGGGGGATGGGAGTCCGGCTGATGACTGCCGCTTTAGCCACCAGACCGTCCGGCTCAATGGTAAATTCCCCCGCCGCGCCGGTAGGCACGCCGGGCACATTGGCCGCAAACTTGTGAGGCCCCACGGCCAACTGCAGACTCAGCCGGCCACCTTCCGGGTGGGTATCGGTTCCGGGAACCAGATAGGTGACATCGTCCAGGTCAAGCACCAGTTCCCGGCCAATATAGTTGACAAAAACAAAATTCTCCGCCGCGCTCGATTGGGCCTGTCCGGTGGCCGGAACTCCGAACATCAACAGCCCCACAACCAGCACAACCCAAACCGGATATTTTTTTGCCATCACATACCTCCTTTTTAAAAGGACGAAGGCGGAGAGAGAAACACCAGCCATCCACAAACCAGGTCACAATTCACAATATCCCTACAACAGACATTATACCCGCCCCACCCCTATGACCAAACAAAGGGTTCTGCCACCGTTCCTTTGCAAATTCGTCAATTCATCCATTCGCGCTATAATAAGCCTCGCCGAACCCATCCCAATGCCGGAGCAGAAAACGTGCCGCCCCCCAGAAAACATTGGAAAATCTTCCCCAAGCTCCCCGAAGCATACCTGGAACAGTTCAGCGGCCCGCAAAGGCTGGTCGCCCAGATACTGCACAACCGCGGGTTGACCACACCGGAGCAGGTCGAACAGTTTTTACAGTACCAGTGGGACCAGGACGACCCCTTTCTGCTGAAGGATATGGACAAGGCGGTCGAACGGCTCATCCGGGCCGTTGACGCCGCCGAACCCATCATCATCTACGGCGACTACGACGTTGACGGCGTCACCTCCACCGCGGTGCTGATGCAGTTCCTGCTGTCGGTGGGGGCGCGGGTACAGCCCTACATTCCCCATCGCTTTGATGAAGGGTACGGCCTCAACAACGAGGCCCTCCAGTACTTGTTTGACCAGGGCGCCCGGCTCATCCTGACCGTAGACTGCGGCATCCGGGCCGTGGCCGAAGTGGAGTTCGGCAACCGGCTGGGGCTGGAATTCATCATCACCGACCACCACAGCGTGGGGCCGGAAATACCGCCAGCCCTGGCGGTTATCAACCCCAAACAGCCCGATTGCCCCTACCCCTTCAAGCAGTTGACCGGCGTTGGCCTGGCCTACAAACTGACCCAGGCCCTGCACGCCACCCTTTCGACCCGCCCCGGCCTGGCCGACCTCCTGCCCGCGCCGGAAACCTTTCTGGACCTGGTCGCGCTGGGAACCGTGGCCGACCTGGGACCGCTTCAGTTTGAAAACCGCAAGCTGGTGGCCGGCGGTCTCCAGCAGATGAACCAGACCCTGCGGCCCGGCCTGTCGGCCTTGCTGGAAACCGCGTCCGGCAGTCGGCCAGCCATCACCTCCGAAACCATCGGCTTTGTCCTGGGGCCGCGGCTCAATGCCGCCGGACGGCTGGAAAGCGCCCAGGCCGCCTACCGCCTGCTGATGGCCTGGAGCGAACCGCAGGCCCGTCCTCTGGCCCAAAAGCTGGATGAGCTGAACCGCGAGCGCCAGCGCCAGACCCAGGAAATGGTTAATCTGGCCCGCCAGACCATCGAACAGGACGAAGGGCGCAGTCCCCTGTACTTCATCAGCCACCCGGACTTCAATGCCGGGGTGGTCGGCCTGGCGGCTTCCCGGCTGGTGGAAGAGTTCTACCGGCCCGTGCTGGTCGCCGAACAGGGGCCGGAGTTCACCAAAGGTTCGGCCCGCAGTGTGGCCGAGTTCCACATCACCAACGCCCTGAACCAGTGCCGCGACCTGCTGGTCAAATATGGGGGACACTCTGCCGCGGCAGGTTTTACCGTGCGCAACGAAGATGTTCCCCGGCTGGTAGAACGGCTCCAGGAGATTGCCGCCGACACCCTGGACCTGGACACCCTCTTCCCCACCATTGAAATCGATGCCGAAATTTCCGCCGCCGGCCTGCACCTGATAGACGAGGCTTACATGGAGGCCCTGCAAAGCCTGGAACCGTTCGGGGTGGGCAATCCCCAGCCCATCTTCCTGACCCGCGACCTGCTCGTTCGCCAGAAGCAGGCGGTAGGGCAGGAGGGCCAGCACCTGAAGCTCGTTCTCGATAACGGGCGGCGCACCTGGGAGGCCATCGGTTTCCGGCTGGGGCCGCGTGTCACCGACCTGTGCTTCAAACAGCGCCTGGACCTGGTGTACGCCCTGGAATACAACACCTGGAACGGCGAACGGCGCCTGCAGTTGAACATTAAGGATTTCCGCATTTGCGAGGAGTAGGCGGCAAAATTACCGCGCAAAAAACGGATAGCAATTCCCCGCGGGAACGGGTATACTGGTGGTCGTACAAACCCTGAAGAAGGAGTGTCCAATGCCCCCCTTTGATACCGATGAAGCCCGCTGGGAAGCCGTACTCCACCGGACCCCGGAGGCGGACGGAAAATTTGTGTACGGCGTCCTCACTACCGGCGTGTACTGCCGCCCTGTTTGCCGCTCCCGGCGGCCCCGGCGGCAGAATGTCCGCTTTTTCGACACGCCGGCACAGGCCGAAGCCGCCGGCCTGCGCCCCTGCAAACGATGCCAGCCCCATCTGCCCGACCCGCACCCGCATCGGCAGGCCGTTCTGCAAGCCTGCCGCCTGATTGACCAGTCCGACGAACCACCGGCACTGGCAGACCTGGCCGCGGCGGCAGGCCTGAGCACCGCCCATTTTCAGCGCGTCTTCAAAAAGCTGGTTGGGGTAACGCCCAAGCAGTATGCTCTGCAGAAGCGGCTCAACCGGGTGCAGAACGGCCTGCAAACGGAGCCAACTGTAACCCAGGCCGTGTATCAGGCCGGCTACGGCTCCAGCAGTCGGTTTTACGAGCAGGCCGGCCTTTCGCTGGGAATGGCCCCCTCAACCTACCGCCGGGGCGGAGAAGGTATCCACATCCGGTACGCCACCGCCCCCTGCAGTCTGGGCTGGGTGCTGGTTGCCACCACCGACCGGGGTATCTGCGCCATTGAGTTTGCCGACACACCGGAGGCGCTGGAAGAGCGGCTGAAAACGCGTTTTCCCCGCGCCAGGCTGTCGGCCAACGCGGCGGAGCTGTCGGACTGGATGGCGCAGGTGCTGGTCTTTCTGGAACAGCCGGCACGCGGCCTCGACCTGCCGCTCGATGTGCAGGGCACGGCCTTTCAGCGGCGGGTCTGGCAGGCCTTGCAGGAAATTCCCCCCGGCACAGTGGCCAGCTACGGCGAAATTGCCGAACGTCTGGGCAACCCCAACGCGGCCAGGGCGGTGGCCCGCGCCTGCGCCCAAAATCCGGTGGCTGTTGCCATTCCCTGCCACCGGGTGGTCCGCCAAAACGGCGACATCGGCGGCTACCGCTGGGGAGCGGCCCGGAAAAAAGAACTGCTGGCCCGCGAAAAGTCTACCAGCCCGCAGACCGGGCCGCGGTGAAGACCAGCTCGCTCACCGACGGATGGGCCGGGAACAGGGCGGCCAGTTCTTCCACGGTCAGACCGTGACGAACAGCCAGAGCCACCGGGGTCAGAACATCGGCGGCATGCGGGCCTACGGCCACCCCCCCGGCCACCCGGCGCTGTGGGTCGTAAGCCAGCTCCACGAAACCGTCCATTTCCGGCAGTAAGTGGGTTTTCAGGCTGTCGGCAAAGGGGATGCGGACGGTCTGCACCCCGTCTCCGGCGATAGTGCCGACCTGCGCCACCTGCGGGTCGGTATAGATTGCCGCCACCACCGACGGAGCGTGAAACGGCGGTGGCGTCCCCCCTGCGGCATGCAGGCCGGCTACCCAGGCCTGGGCCATCGCCTTGTTGGCAACCATCGGCGGGCCGGAGGCGTCACCCACTATGTACAGGCCGGGCACTTCTGTGCGGCCAAATTCATCCACCTGGGGTAGCTGTTTCTCGGCCAGCACCAGCCCCGCGGCTGACAGGTTCAGCCGGTCCAGGTCCGGGCGGCGACCAATTGCTACAAAAGCCACTGCCGCGGCATAGCGCTCCCCGGCAGAAGTGACAACAACCACGCCATCATCGGTTTTCTCGATGCGCTCGGCAAACTGGTCCCGCACAATGTGCACCCCGCGGCGGGCCAGGATGTCGGCCAGAAATTGGCCGGCCTGCGGGGCAAAGGCGGGCAGAACGCCGTACGGGTCCACAATCCAGGTGACCTGCACCCCCAGCCGGTTGAAAAGATACGTGAATTCCGAGCCGGTAGCCCCAGCACCAATCACAACGACACTCTCCGGCAAAGGATTCAGCTTGCCGGCAAAACGGGGCGCCAGGATGCGTTCTCCATCGGGGCGGAGATTGGGCGGAAAAAAGGGCACCGAACCGGTGGCTACAATCACCGCTTCCCCCTGGAGACGGGCCGTGACCTGCCCGTCGCCGTTTTTTACGACCACCTGACTGTTCCCCTCAAACGACGCCACGCCGGTTACAATCTTTACCCCACGGGCCTGCAGGTCATCGGCCAGGCGGCGGTTCCAGCTTTCTTTGACCGCCTGGATACGGGCCACAATCTCCACTGCCGCGGGGCGTCCCACAGACCGGCCATCCGGCGTGGGGAAGTCGGACAGAAGGCCGGCGCTGTCGGCGGCGGTCAGCCAGACCTTGCTGGGCAGAAGGCTGTGCCAGCCGGCCCGCCCTCCGACCGGTCCTTCGCTGACCAGGGTCACTTCTGCGCCGGCAGAGCGGGCGGCCCGTGCCGCCTCGATGCCTGCCGGACCACCCCCTACAACGAGTACATGCCTGGACATCAGTAATTCCTCCAATTTTGAACTGCAGATACAATATACCGCCACTTTGGCAAACAGGCCAGCCTGTTTATTGACAAGCGCGGTATCTACTTTTTTGATGCCCGTCCGCCGTCGAGGTTACAAAAACTGCGGGCAAAACCGCAAAGGCTTGCAATTTTTGGCCGAAACGGCTATTATTTCTTCTGCCGGAGAGCAGAACAGCCGGGTAGCAAGGTATCTTCTTATTCCTCTTGTTACTCGTTGCTTCCAGACGGCTCCCGGCAGTTTGAACTGCGTAAATCCTGCTTAATATCCGAGGCGCAATGACTCAGGAAGAACAGGCCCTGGTGCAGGCCCTGCACCGCGGCGACCGGTATGCCTGCCAGGAGCTGGTCGAAAAATACGCCGGCAAAATCTATAACGTGGCCCTGCGCCTGACCGGACACCCCCAGGAAGCCGAAGAAGTGCTCCAGGAAACCTTCATCAATGCCTGCCAGGGGGTAGAAAAGTTTGAGGGGCGCTCCAGTCTGGGGACGTGGCTGTACCGCATTGCCGCCAACAACGGCCTGATGCGGTTGCGCAAAAAGGAAGCCCCCACCGTCCCCCTGGAAACCGCTCCCGACCCGGATGTACCCACCGAGTTCTGGCCGCGACAGCTTCAGGATTGGGCCTGGGAGCCGGAGCAGGTCGCCCTGACCGATGAACTGCGCCAGGTGATGGAAGAAGCCGTCCAGAAACTGCCAGAACCTCTGCGGATGGCCTTTATCCTGCGCGATATCGAGGGGTTATCCACGCGCGAAGCCGCGGAAGCTTTGGAAATTTCGCCCGGAAACCTGAAAGTCCGCCTGCACCGCGCCCGGCTCCTGCTTCGCGAGGAGCTGGCAAGCTATTTTCACGACCACCCCAACGGAGGACAGTCCCGTGGTACAGCACACTGACCCGCATGCGCCGCACTCGCCCCAATGCCAGGCCCTGCTGGAACAGCTTGGCGACTACATCGACGGCGAACTGGAAGCCTCGCTCTGCGCCCAACTGGAAGCGCACCTGTCCTCCTGCCGCGACTGCCGGGTGCTGGTCGACACGACCCGCAAGACCGTGCTCCTGTACCGCCAGCACCGCCGCGAAAGCGAAATCCCCCTCCCCCCCGACATCACCACCCGCCTCTGGCAGGCCCTCCAGGACAACGGATGCGTCGAATAAGGCGCGGGAAGTCGCCGCTTCCTTACCCCCTGACTACCCCAATATCAAGTGTCATTTGTCACAATTTTTTACTGACATTTGTCACTATTTTTTTTGAACCATCTTTGTTATACTGAACTTGTATAAGCACCGGTGATATGATTGCATCAACTGTTCTTATCATCGGGCCGAGATTACCCTGTCCGTACCCGGTCGGGGTGCGGCACACCGGAAGGCGCCGTTAAGGGGTCCCCGGCGTGTGCCGTACCTTCCGGCTGGACATCTCTCTGTCGCGAACAATCCGTCCCCACTAACTGAAAAACCGGCGCAGTCAGCCGGATAGTTTGCCATGCTCGAAAAGCCATCCAGGAAAGGATACCGGGATGCAGATTTTTCCAGCGTTGCCAGAAAGAATCGCCGCCTGAACAGGGCGGCGTTTCCTTTTTGATTGCGAATAAAATCACAAAAAGCATTGAAAGGGGGTCATTTTATGCGGCCAACAAAAACCGACAACCTGGGTACCATTCTTTCCCGCAAGGGCGTATCGCGGCGAGACTTCCTGAAGTTCTGCGCCGCCATGACGGCCGTCCTGGCCCTGCCGGCCCGCTACACCGACCGGGTGGCCGCGGCAGTAGCCGAGGCCAAAAAACCGGTGCTGGTCTGGCTGGAGTTCCAGGACTGCGCCGGCAACACCGAATCGCTCCTGCGGGCCAGCAGTCCATCCGTCGCCGAAATCGTTCTGGACATCCTGTCGCTGGACTACCACGAAACCGTGATGGCCGCGGCCGGTCACCAGGCTGAAGAAGCCCTGCAGATGGCAACCGCGGAACCCGGCACCTACCTGACCGTGGTTGAAGGCTCCATTCCGACCAAGGATGGCGGCATCTACTGCACGGTCGGGGGGCGGACGGCCCTGGATATTGCCCGCGAGGTGTGCGGCAACGCCCTGGCGACCATCACCTGCGGCACCTGCTCCGCCTTTGGCGGCATCCCCGCGGCCGCACCCAATCCCACCGGCGCGGTCGGCGTGCAGGATGCCGTACCGGGCATTACCGTCATCAACCTGCCCGGCTGTCCGATGAACGTGGTCAACCTGACTGCCACCGTGGTCCACTACCTGACCTTTGGCGAACTGCCCGCCACCGACCAGTTCAACCGCCCGCTGTTTGCCTACGGCTCCCGCATCCACGACGACTGCGAACGCCGCGCCCACTTCGACGCCGGCCAGTTTGTGGAAGAATGGGGCGACGAGGGCCACCGGGCCGGCTGGTGTCTGTACAAGATGGGTTGCAAAGGCCCGGCCACCTTCCACAACTGCGCCCTGGTCGGCTGGAACGACCAGACAAGCTGGCCTATCGGGGCCGGTCACGGCTGTGTTGGCTGTTCCGAGCCGAATTTCTGGGATACGATGACCCCCATCTACGGGCGACTGCCCCGCGTGCCCGGCTTTGGCATTGAAGCCACCGCCGACAAAATCGGTCTGGGCATTGCCGCCGCGGTGGGCGGCGCATTTGCCGTACACGGGGTGGCCTCGGCTATCCGGGCCAAAGCCCAACCCCTGCCCAAAACCCAAGCTCACGTGGAGGAGGACTGACCAATGGCAAAAATTGCTGTTGACCCCATTACCCGTATCGAAGGCCACCTGCGCATCGAGGCCGAAGTAGACGGCGGAAAAGTGACCCAGGCCTGGAGCTCCAGCACTATGTGGCGCGGCATCGAAATTATCCTCCAGGGCCGCGACCCGCGCGATGCCTGGTACTTTACCCAACGTATCTGCGGTGTCTGAACGACCGTACACTCGGTCAGCTCCGTGCGAGCTGTAGAAAATGCCCTGGGAATTGAAATCCCCCTCAACGCGGTCATCATCCGCAACCTGATTGAAGCCGCCCTGTACATGCAGGACCACACCGTTCACTTCTACCACCTGCATGCCCTGGACTGGGTAGACATCGTCAGCGCCCTGCAGGCCGACCCCAAGGCCACCGCCGACCTGGCCCAATCCATCTCCGACTGGCCCAACTCCAGCGCCGACCACTTTGCCGGTGTTCAGCAGAAGCTCAAGGCTTTTGTGGAGGCCGGACAGCTTGGCCCCTTCAACAACGCCTACTGGGGACATCCGGCCTACAAACTGCCCCCGGAAGCCAACCTGATGGCCGTGGCCCATTACCTGGAAGCCCTGGACTGGCAGAGAGAAATCATCCGCATCCACGCCATTCTGGGCGGCAAAAACCCGCACCTGCAAACTTACCTGGTCGGCGGTATGGCTGTGGCCCTGGACCCCAACAGCCCCGCGGCCATCAACGCCGAGCGCATCGCCCTTCTGCAGAGCCTGTTCAAAAAGGCCAAAGATTTTGTGGAAAAAGTGTATATTCCCGACCTGCTGGCCGTAGCCTCCTTCTACAAAGAGTGGGCCGGCCTGGGTGAAGGGCTGGGCAACTTCCTGGCCTACGGCGACTTCCCCCTCGGCGTGGGCGACCCCGGCCTGAAGCCGGAACTGCTGTTCCTGCCCCGCGGCCTGATTTTGAACCGCGACCTGAGCACCGTTCACCCGGTGGAGCACACCAAAGTGGCCGAATATGTCACCCACTCCTGGTACGAGTACAGCGGCGGCAACGGCAAGTCTCTGCATCCCTGGGACGGCGAAACCAAACCCAACTACACCGGCCCCCAGCCGCCTTACCAGTTCCTGGAAACAGACAGCAAATACAGTTGGCTCAAATCCCCGCGCTACGACGACCATGCCGTGGAAGTTGGCCCGCTGGCCCGGATGCTGGTGGCCTACGCCTCGCCCAACGCGCCCAGCCACGCCCGCGTCAAGGAGCTGGTCGACATGGTGCTGGGCAAGCTGGGAGTCGGCCCGGAAGCCCTGTTCTCCACATTGGGGCGAACCGCGGCCCGCGGCATCGAAACCCTGCTCATCGCCGAGGCCAGCCAGCAGTGGCTGGAAGACCTGAAAGCCAACATCGCCCGCGGCGACCTGCGCACCCACAACGGCGAACGTTGGGAGCCGTCCTCGTGGCCCGACACGGCCAAAGGTTTTGGCTGGACCGAAGCCCCGCGCGGCGCCCTGGGCCATTGGGTGACCATCGAAAACGGGCACATCAAGCATTACCAGTGTGTCGTCCCCAGCACCTGGAACGCCGGCCCCCGCGACGGCAACGGACAGCCCGGCGCGTATGAGGCCGCCCTGGTCGGCACCCCCGTCGCCGACCCGGAGAAGCCGCTGGAAATCCTGCGCACCGTCCACTCGTTTGACCCCTGCATGGCCTGCGCGGCCCATATTGTCGACGCCACCGGGCAGGAAATCACCCGCATCCAGGTGAGATAGACCGGAAAGGAGCAGACCATGACCACAACCACGGCCCACGAAAAATTCAGAGAAGAAGTAACCGGTCGGGTGTATGTGTGGGAAATTCCGGTGCGGCTGACCCACTGGGTCAACGTGGCCTGCATCGTGATTCTGTCCTTTACCGGCTACTACATCGGCAATCCGTACATCCGCGTCAGCCCGCGCGAAATTTACGGCGGCTACTTTATGGGCCTGATGCGCTTCATCCATTTTGTGACCGCCTATGTATTTGTTGCCAGCATTGCCGTGCGGACATACTGGGCCTTTATCGGCGGGAACCGCTGGGCAAGCTGGCGGGCGCTGGTCCCCTTCCTGACTCCGGAGGGCCGGGGCAAGCTGAAGCATGCCCTGCAGTACTACCTGTTCCTGCGCCGGGACCCGCCCACTGTGCTGGGGCACAACGCCCTGGCCGGCTTTACCTATGCCTGGATTGTGTTCCTGTACTTTGTGCAAATCATTACCGGCTTTGCCCTGTATGCCCAGTCCCATCCCGGCGGCTTCTGGTGGACCCTCACCGGCTGGATATTCCTGTTCATCAGCAACCAGTACCTGCGCCTGATTCATCATCTGGTGATGTGGCTGTTGATTGCCTTTGCCCTGCACCACGTATACAGCGCCTTCCTGGTAGACGCGGAAGAGGCAAACGGTCTGATGAGCAGTATTTTCAGCGGATGGAAGTTCATCGTCCCGGAAAAGGAAGAGGAAGTGGAGAAATAGCATGCCCCGCGCCCTGGTACTTGGAGTGGGAAATATCCTGATGCAGGACGAAGGCGTGGGCGTCCGGGTGGTGGAATGGCTTCAGAGCCGCTACCGCGCCGCCAATGTGACCCTGCTGGACGGCGGCACAATGGGGCTGGACCTGCTCCACTACCTGCCCGAAACCGACCATCTGCTCATCATCGACGCGGTAAACTCCGGCGCCTCGCCCGGCGACCTGACCGTTCTCACCGGCAAGGATGTGCCGGCCTTCCTGGGGACAAAAATTTCCCCCCACCAGATAGGGGTTACAGACCTGCTGGCAACGGCCCAACTGATGGGCTATACCCCGCCGGAGGTCGTCATTCTGGGCGTCCAGCCGCGGTCGATGCAGGTCGGCCTGGAGATGTCGCCCGAAGTTGAGGCCGCGGTAGAAAGGCTGGGGCAAATGGCCCTGCACCAGCTAGAGCAGTGGGGCTACCACCCGGTTCCCCTCCCCGCGCCCCACTGACCGCGTGCCGGAGAGAAACACCTTCCCTGCCGGGGCGGCGCATGCGCCGCCCCGGCAAATTTTATTTCACTGCCCAACGGGAGCAGATAGCCCTTCCCCCCAAAATACAGGATTTGAGGTATAATATCCCCTATCAGGGGGGCATCAATGAGAAACACCGTGCTGACACTCAATGATGGGGCACACGTGGGTATCGTGGGCGGGGGGCCTGCCGGGAGCTTTTTTGCCCTGCATTTACTGCGCTACGGCCGGCAGACCGGCAGGTCGTTCCGCGTGGTCATTTTTGAAAACCGCGACTTCAGCCGACCCGGACCACCGGGGTGCGCCCGCTGTGCCGGTTTGCTGTCTGCGGGGCTTCAGGCCGGCTTGCGGCGGCTGGGGCTGGACCTGCCGCCGGAAGTCATCCAGAGCCGCGCCGACAGCTACGTGCTCCACCTGGCCGACGGCGCGGTAGAAATCTTCCCCCCCAGGGACCGGTCCATTATCAGCGTGTACCGGAGCCGCGGACCGCGGCTTCACCCCCTGCCCCGCGAAGTCAACTTTGACGAGTGGCTTCTCCACCATGCCGAACAGGCCGGCGCCAGCATCGTCCGGCGGACGGTCAAAAAAATCAGCCTGACCCCCACCCCCCAGATAGAAACCCGCCAGGAGCGGTATACCTTTGACCTGGTGGTGCTGGCCGCGGGGGTCAACGGCCAGCGCATCCAGTTTGAAAACTGCGGCTACCGCCCCCCAAAAACGGAAACAATGGTGCAGGACGAACTGGCTCTCCTGCCCGGCGGTCGCCGGCGGGTGCAGGTCTTTTTTGGCGCCCGGCCTCATATTACCTTTGGCGCCACCGTCCCCAAAGGCAACCTGGTCAATCTCAGCCTGCTGGGAAAAGGGCTGAACCTGCAAGCGGTGGATGAATTTCTGACCGACATCGGCGCGTCCGCGGGCGTCCAGCGGCTGTGCGGCTGTAAACCGCACATTGCCGTAGCCCCCGCCAGAGGCTGCTACGCCGACCGGTTTGTCGCCGTGGGCGATGCGGCCGTTACCCGGCTGTACAAGGACGGCATCGGCTCGGCGTACCGTACGGCCCGGCAGGCCGCCCGTACCGCCGTGTTCCAGGGCATCGACAGGGCCAGCTTCCGCCGCGGGTATGCCCCCCTGTGCCGCCAGATTGCCCTGGATAACCTGTTTGGGCGCATCCTTTACCTGGCCTGGCATCTCACCGGACGGGTCAAAATTCTGACCCATCTCTGGCTGTACGCCCTTAACGACCGGCAGACCAACCAGTGGGCCGCAAACCGCTGTCGCCGCGCCCTGTGGAATATGTTCACCGGCGACGACAGCTACCGCAATATTTTCTTCAGTCTGGTTGACCCGCGCATCGCCTGGTTTGTGCTGGCAACCGGCTGGCGACTATGGCCGCAGAAACTTCTGCGCCGGAAATGGAGCGAATGGAGCCAATGAACCTGGAACCTTTGCAGGATGGTCAAACGGCAGTGGTTATCGGCGGGGGACCGGGCGGCGCGGCCTGCGCCATCGCCCTGAAAAAGCTGGCCCGCGAAACAGGCCGGCAGGTAAACGTCCTCCTGTTCGACGGCAAAGCCTCGGTGGGCGAAACCCACTACAACCAGTGTGTCGGCGTGCTCTCGCCCCCTATCGAGCAGGTAATGGCCCGGATTGGCATCCCTTTTCCGCACCATCTGGTCCAGCGGAAAATCCGGGCGTACGTCCTCCACGGCGAAACCCGCCAGATTCGCCTGACCGAAGCCGGAGAGGTCAGCTACGCCACCCGGCGGGTGGAGTTTGACACCTACATGCTCAACCAGGCCCGCGAGCAAGGGGTAGAGGTGCGGCCCAGCCGGGTCACCGACCTGGAATTCCTGCCCGACCGGGTCAACGTGTACGCCGAAGGCTCCCGCTGTGAGGCCGCGGTGGTGTTTGGCGCGTTCGGCCTGGACCCCGGCGCGTCGGCCATGCTGGCCCAGGCCACCTCGTACCGTCCCCCGCGCTTCCTGGTTTCCATGGTCACCAAGATTCACCCCCCACCCGGCCTGCTGGAGCCGTTTGGCGAGACCATTTACGCCTTTCTGCCCCGCAATCCCCGGATTGAGTTCGGGGCGATTACCCCCAAAGGCAACCATGTCACCGTAAACCTGGCCGGGGCCAGGGTAGACAGCCGCGATATGGACGCGTTTCTGGCCTACCCGCCGGTTCGCCGCCGGCTCTACTTTGCCGACCCGCAG
>RFJV01000379.1 GCA_003694775.1 Chloroflexota bacterium
ACCGCGGAGCAGAGTCTGCGGGAGGCTCTGCGCAAAATCGGCGCGCCGGATACTGCGGAGGCCCTGCTGACCCCGGCTATCAAGATTTACTTTGCCCCGGAAGAAGAAAAGTGGGTACGCTATCCCGATACCGAGGATACCCTCAAACGCCTGTCAGCGCAGGGCTACCGGATGGGGCTGTACTCCAACGCCACGGATGACCCCTTTATCCAGCGGCTGGTCAACACCCGGAAGCTCCGCCCCTGGCTGTCGCCGACGTTTTGCTCCGCCCAATGGGGCTGGCGCAAGCCAAAACCGGAGCCGTTCCTGCTGATTGCCCAACGGTGGGGCCTGTCGCCGGACGAGGTGGTAGTGGTTGGGGATACGCTCAATGCCGACATCCTGGGCGCGCAGAATGCCGGTATGCACAGCATCCTGGTTACAATGGACGAGGCCCCCTCCAACGAAGACAACCGCCACATCAGGCCGTCTGCCGTTGCCGGGAGCCTCGCCGAACTGCCGGATTTGCTGGCTGAATTGTCCTCGCAATAATCAATCCTGCGACCGGGCGGCCTCGTACAGCTCAATCAGCACGCCGTGGGCAGATTTGGGGTGGATGAAGATGTACCGGTCGCCCCGCTGGTTGACGCGCACCTCTCCCAGTACCTGCATCCCCTGGGCCGCCATCCGCCGGGTGGCGGCTTCGATGCTGTCTACTTCCAGGCAGATGTGGTGCAGTCCTTCGCCCCGTTTTGCCAGGAATTTCGCCACCCCGGAATCCTCCGTGATGGGCTGAATCAGCTCCACCTCGCCGGACTCGGTCGGCAGGTAGGCCACCTTGACGGCTTCCGCCGGTTCTTCAACGACTTTCTCCACCGGTAAGCCAATGGCATCCCGGTACACCGATAACGCTTTGTCGATGTCTTCTACCACGATGGCAATATGATTGACTTTTACGCTCACTGTTTGTGCTCCGGTTTCAAAGTAGCAGAGTAGCAGGGTAGCAGAGTAGCAGGGAAGCAGGGTAGCAAAACTCCCCAACTCCCAAACTCTCCAACTCCTAAACTCCCAAACTCCCAAACTCCCAAACTCACAAACTCGCAAACTCACAAACTCTCCTGCGCTTCCTCAAATTTCTGCAGTAACATTTGGGCCGCGGTGGTCGGGGGCAGGGTGTCGTTCATCACCGCGGCTTCGATGTCGGGCAGGATTTGCCGCACCGCCGGGTGGTCAAAAAAGAGGGTATAGAGATGTTCCTCTACCAGTGCCCGCATCCAGTCCAGACGCTGAACCTGCCGTTGGGCTTCGAACGCGCCGGAGGCAGTGGTCTGCCGGCGGAATGTCTCGATGACCTCCCACACCTCGGCCACACCTTCGCCGGTCAGGGCGGAGCAGGTCAGCACTTTGGGCGACCAGCCCTCGATGAGGGGGGGCAGGTAGCGGACCACCATCTCGTACTCGGCGCGGGCTGCTTCGGCGCGAGGTTTGTTGTCCCCATCGGCCTTGGTGAACAGGATGGCGTTTGCCAGCTCGATGGTCCCTTTTTTGATGCCCTGCAGTTCGTCGCCGGCGCCGGTCAGCATGAGCAGAAGGAAAAAGTCGACCATCGACCGGACGGCAATTTCACTTTGCCCCACGCCCACCGTTTCTACCAGAATGACGTTGAACCCCGCGGCCTCGCAGACCAGGATGGTCTCCCGGCTCTTGCGGGTCACGCCGCCCAGTGTACCGCCGGTGGGTGAGGGTCGAATAAAAGCATTTTCGCACCGCGACAGGGCTTCCATCCGGGTTTTGTCGCCCAGAATACTGCCGCCGGTGACGCTACTGCTGGGGTCTACGGCCAGCACGGCCACATGGTAGCCTTTCTGGCAGAGCAGGACTCCCAGCCGGTCGATGAACGTACTCTTGCCGACCCCCGGCACGCCGGTAATGCCCACCCGGATAGACTGCCCGGTGTGCGGCAGGAGCTTTTTCAGCACTTCCTGGGCCATGGCCTGGTGGGCCGGGGCGTTGCTTTCTACCAGGGTAATAGCCCGCGCCAGAATGGTGCGGTCGCGGGCCAGAACGCCCTCCACGTAGTCATCCACCGTCAGCCGGCGGCGCCGGACCGTGGGTCGGGATGGGGCCGGGGATGGGGGCTGGTCGGCCTGCCCCTGGACGAGGCGGGTGGTGGGTTGGGATTGCCGGGTTTCTGATGTCATTGGATGGTCTGGTCTGGCGGTAGAGGGCGACCGGCCCGTTTACGCGGGCGCGGCTTCTGCCTCCTCTGCAAACGCCAGACGGCGCTCCAGTTCTTTGAGAATTTCTTTGGCCGCTTCGGGAATGACCGTGCCCGGCCCAAAAATGGCCGCCGCCCCGTGCTGTCGCAGGTAGTCGTAATCCTGCGTGGGGATAACGCCGCCCACTACCACGATGATGTCTTCCCGGCCCAGCTTTTTCAGTTCTTCGACCAGTTGGGGCAGGAGCGTTTTGTGTCCCCCGGCAAGGGAACTCATCCCGATGATGTGCACATCGTTTTCCACGGCCTGGCGGGCAGTTTCTTCTGCGGTCTGGAACAGCGGCCCGATGTCCACGTCGAAGCCGAGGTCGGCAAAGGCGGTGGCAATGACCTTGGCCCCGCGGTCGTGCCCGTCCTGGCCGATTTTGGCAATCATGATGCGCGGCCGCCGGCCTTCCATCAGCTCGAATTCTTCGGTCATCCGCCGCACCTCGGCAATCTCGTCTTCCTTGCCGAATTCACTGCTGTACACTCCAGAAATGGAGCGGATAACTGCCTTGTGTCGCCCGAATACTTTTTCCATGGCTTGTGTAATCTCCCCCAGGGTTGCCCTGGCCCGTGCCGCCTCAATCGACAGGGCCAGCAGGTTGCCTTCTCCGGTTTCGGCGCAGTGGGTCAGCGCGTTGAGCGCGGCTCTGGTTTTGGCCTCGTCACGCTCCCGGCGCAACTGCTCCAGCCGGCGAATCTGCGCCTCTCGCACTGCGGTATTGTCGACCTCCAGGATTTCAATCGGTTCTTCGCGTGGAGGCCGGTACTTGTTCAAGCCGACAATCACCTCCTTTCCGGAATCAATCTGCGCCTGCCGGCGGGCCGCGGCTTCTTCAATGCGCATTTTGGGCAACCCCTGTTCGATGGCTTTGGCCATTCCGCCCAGCGATTCGACTTCCTGAACGTGATTCCACGCCCGCCGTGTCAGCGCGTCGGTTAACGCTTCTACAAAGTAACTGCCGCCCCACGGGTCCACCACACTGCAGATGTTGGTTTCGTTCTGCAGGAAAAGCTGGGTATTGCGGGCAATCCGGGCCGAGAAGTCGGTGGGCAGGGCCAGGGCCTCGTCCAGAGAGTTGGTATGCAGAGACTGGGTGTGGCCCAGGGCCGCGGCCATTGCCTCGATGCAGGTGCGGGTGACGTTGTTGAACGGGTCCTGGGCGGTCAAACTCCAGCCGGAGGTCTGGCAGTGGGTCCGCAAGGCCATCGATTTGGGGTTCTGGGGGTTGAACTGCTTGATGATTTTGGCCCACAGCAGGCGGGCGGCCCGGATTTTGGCAATTTCCATAAAGAAGTTCATCCCCACGGCGTAGAAAAAGGAGATGCGCGGGGCAAAGTCGTCAATCTTCAGGCCGGCTTTCAGGCCGGTGCGCACGTATTCCAGGCCGTCGGCCAGGGTGTAGCCCAGCTCCAGGTCTGCGGGGGCTCCGGCTTCCTGCATATGGTAGCCGGAAATGCTGATGCTGTTGAACTTGGGCATGTGCTGGGCCGTAAAGGAGAAAATATCGGCGATGATGCGCAGAGAGGCCTCCGGCGGGTAGATGTACGTATTGCGCACCATGTACTCTTTCAGGATGTCGTTCTGGATGGTGCCGGAAAGCTGGTCCAGGCGGACCCCCTGTTCTTCGGCGGTGACGATGTAAAAAGCCAGCACCGGCAGAACCGCGCCGTTCATCGTCATGGAAACGGACATCTGGTCCAGGGGAATGCCGTCGAACAGAATTTTCATATCCAGGATGGAGTCAACGGCCACGCCGGCCTTGCCCACATCGCCGACCACCCGCGGGTGGTCGGAGTCGTAGCCGCGGTGGGTAGCCAGGTCAAAAGCCACGGAGAGACCTTTTTGTCCCGCGGCCAGGTTGCGGCGGTAGAAGGCGTTGCTCTCTTCCGCGGTGGAGAAACCGGCATACTGGCGCACCGTCCACGGGCGGGTAACGTACATTGTGGGGTACGGCCCGCGCAGAAAGGGCGGAATACCGGCCATATAATGCAGATGCTCCAGTCCCTCAATATCGGCCTGGGTGTAGAGCGGTTTTACCGGAATCTGCTCCATGGTTTGCCAGATGAGTTCGTCGAACGGCTGGCCGGCCTCCTGTTCGACCCGCCGGCGCCACTCCGTTTCGTCGATGGGGGGAACGTTGGGTTGGTACGCTATTTGGGTGAAATCGGGATTACTGCTCATGGCGAAGCCTCATTCCTTTAGA
>RFJV01000380.1 GCA_003694775.1 Chloroflexota bacterium
AGCTATGAAAACCATCGTTCCCGAACAGGACAAAAAAGTCAATCCAACCGCCGCGTCTGCGGACCATGAGTCTGCGGCTAAAAGCCGGGCCGGGGAGCAGACCCCGTCAATGCCCCAAACCATCTTGAGATGGCAGCAGCAGGCCGGCAACCGGGCAGTTCAGCGATGGCTGGCCCAACGGCAAAGTGCCGAAGGCTTTGAGCTGGATGAGGAAACCGCCCGGCGTATCAACCAGGCTCGCGGCCGCGGCCAGCCCCTGGATGAGGATGTTCAAACCCAAATGGAGAGCCGGTTGGGGTATGATTTCAGCCAGGTGCGGGTGCATACCTCACCCGAAGCCGACAGCCTGAACCATACTCTCCAGGCCAAAGCCTTTACCACCGGCCAGGATGTTTTTTTCCGGGCAGGCGAGTACCAGCCGCATACCGACTCCGGTAAAGAACTGATTGCCCACGAATTAACCCATGTGGTCCAGCAAAGTACCGGTCAGGTTCCGGCCAGCGGAAGCGGTATGACCGTTCGCCCGGCGGATGACCCGTTTGAGCGGGAAGCCGACGCCGTTGCCCGGCAGTCTGCCGGCATAGCGGGTCACCCTGACCATGCCCCGGCGGAGGCCATCCAGCGGCAAACCGAAGAAGAAGAGGAAGATGAAGAATAATCGTCCGGGCCGGGAATAAACTGCCGATGATTGATGTCATTGATGAAGCTCTGCGGCAGTTGCTGATACGGGAACTGCCCATCAAAAACAACGAGATAGATATTGCCTTTGACCAGCCCAAGCGGGAATGGTCGGCCCGGCTCAGCCGGCCTACCCTGAACCTGTTTCTGTTTGACCTGCACGAAAACAAACAGCTCCGCCAGACCCGGCCAATGTGGGAAATTCATCGTCAGGATGACAGCACCGTGGTCAAACAGCCCAAGCCGCTCAGAATAAACCTGAAGTACCTGATTACGGCATGGGCCGCAGAACCGGAAGACGAGCACCGCCTGCTGAGCCGGTGTCTGTTTGTGCTGGCGCGTCATCCCTATCTGCCGGAGGACATCCTGCCGGAAAGTCTTAAGGCCCAGCCGGCCCCGGTTCGGCTGATGGTGGGGCAGGAGGAGGAATTACCCGGCTCCGGTGATTTCTGGAGCGCGGTGGATAATGAATGGCGGCCCGGCATCCCCTGCGTGGTGACGGTCGCCATTACCCCATACCAGCCCGTGGTGGAGCCGATGGTTCAGACCGGAGAAATCCGTATTGGAGAGACCGCGGATGGCCGCCAGCAAAAACTGGTGGAAGGACGCCAATCGTCCCGGTTCTGGTCGGTGGGCGGGGTGGTGCACACCCATCACCCGCTGGAGACCGTGCGCCTCCGGCTGGTCGAAAGAGGGATGGAGATACCCCTCCAGCCGGATGGCCGGTTTGTGCTGACCCATCTCAAGGCCGGTCAGTATACGCTGGAATTTTCGGTAACGGGTCAGCCGGTGCAGAGACACGTCATTTCGGTGCCGGCCCCGGATTACCGGTTTGAGTTAAAATAATCAGCCCATTTTATCGAAAGGAGGTGGTTGTAGCGGACGATAACTGTCAAAATCTATTCGACAGGGACTGTCGCGCCCACCTGAATATGGGCAAAATGCAAGGGGAAGGATGGAAGATGTTGAGTTTTTTACCAAAATTTGGTAATGCCATGTAAGGAGAAACCTTATGCCTGAATATTTATCTCCAGGAGTGTACGTGGAAGAGGTGGACCGTGGCCCCAAACCGATTGAAGGGGTGGGGACGGCCATGCCCGTCTTTGTGGGGTTCAGTGAAAAAGCCCAGCTAACCCAGCGTGTCGATGGCGAAACCATCACCGTTGATGTGTTGGGAAAGCCGCAGTTGGTGACAAACTGGACCCAATATGTTGAAACCTTTGGCGGTTTTATTGAAGGCGCGTATCTGCCGTATGCCGTTTACGGCTACTTCCTCAACGGCGGGTCTCGCTGTTACGTGGTCAGCGTCAAGACAATTCCCAAGGCCCAGGCTTCTCTGATAGGCAGTGACGGCAAGCCCTATCTGACGGTGCAGGCCAAACAGGCCGGCTTTGATGGCTTGCGCCTGCGGGTCAAAATCGACGCGCCCGAAGCCCTGCCCGCGCCGGCGGCACCGGCTAAAAAGGGTGGCAAGGCCGGCGACAAGGCCGGCGACAAGGCCGAGGAAGCGGCAGAAAGTTCACCGGGACCGGAAACCAACGGCAAAACCCCCACCTTTACGATGACGGTCGAACGGCAGGGGATATCCGGCTCCTGGCAGGTCAAAGAGGTTCTAAAGGACATCACCCTGACCGAGGTGGAAACGGCTGAGGGGCGGGAAATTCGTGTGACCTACAAAAACAATAAGGCGTCTCAGTGGGTGAACCTGTTTGTTTCTGACCCCAAGGCCCCGCTGGCCAAGGTGTGGCCCAAAACCCAGGAACAAACGCTCAATATCCAGCCGGCGCTGATTCCTCCGGCAACATATTCCGATTTTCAGGGCGATGTAGTTGAACGGCAAGGGATTGAAGGGTTGGAAGCACTGGACGATGTGACAATGGTCTGCGTGCCAGACCTGATGACGCCCATGCCCGGCCAGAAGCTGGACCTGGAAATGGTCAAGGCCGTCCAGACGCTGGTCATTGCCCACTGCGAACGGATGGGGGACCGGGTAGCCATTCTGGACACTCCACCAAACATGAACCCTCAGCAGGTGAACAAGTGGCGTATGGATGTGGCCGGTTATGATTCCAGCTATGCCACGCTCTACTATCCCTGGATCCAGGTGATGGACCCGGTGACCAACAGCCCAAAGTACATTCCGCCTTGTGGTCATATTGCCGGTATCTGGGCCCGTAACGACAACACCCGCGGGGTGCACAAGGCCCCGGCCAACGAGGTGGTCGCCGGGGCCACGGGACTGGCCTATAACGTGACCAAAGGAGAACACGATGTCTTAAACCCCAACGGTATCAACGTTATCCGGGCTTTCCCCGGACGGGGCATCCGGGTATGGGGGGCGCGCACCCTGACCAGCGACCCGGCCTGGCGCTACCTCAATGTCCGCCGTCTCTTCAACTATGTGGAGAAGTCTATCGAGCGGGGAACGCAGTGGGTGGTCTTTGAACCCAATGAGCCGATGCTGTGGGGACGAATTGTCCGGGATGTTAGCGCCTTTTTGAGCACTGTCTGGGCACAGGGCGCTCTGTTTGGCACTACACCAGACCAGGCCTACTATGTCAAGTGTGATGCTGAACTGAATCCGCCCGAAACTCGCGACCAGGGATTGCTGTTCATTGAAATCGGAATGTGCCCGGTGAAGCCGGCTGAGTTTGTTGTCTTCCGCATCAGCCAGTGGGCCGGTCCGGGTTGATGATGGTTCCCTTATCTCAAACAGAATCCTTGCCGTCCATCCGAAAAATTGCCGGCTGGTATTCCTATCCCCGTAAATGACCCACAAGAGTACGTTATCGACAATATTTTCGGATAGATTCTTAATCTTGATGGTGAAAGGAGTATAACCTATGCCAACTGCAGTTGATACCCAACGTGAAGACCCCCTTGTTGGTTATCTATTCGCCCTGGACATTCAGGGTGTCGTCACCGGTTACTTTACAGAATGCTCCGGTATCGGTTCCGAAACCGAGGTCGCCGAGCAGAAAGTGGTCAATGAAAAAGGGGTGCAGATTGTTCTGAAGGTGCCAGGTCGTTTGAAATGGGGCGACATTACCCTGAAACGCGGCCTGACCTCCAATATGGACCTCTGGGAATGGCGCAAGATGGTGGAAGACGGCAACGTGAAGGAAGCCCGTAAGAATGGAACCATCACCATGTTCGACCAGAGTTTGACGCCAAAGGCCAAATGGGAGTTCAAGAATGCCTGGCCGTCAAAAATTTCCGGGCCAAATCCCAAATCGGATGGTAATGATATTCAGGTGGAAGAAATCACCATTGTGCATGAGTACATCAGCCGGGTAAAGGTGTAAAAGGATAATCATGGTTGGCCTGCAAACAGAATTTGAGTTCACTCTCCCGCGCGGCTATATCGACCAGGAAGGCAACTTGCATCGTCACGGCGTGATGCGTCTGGCGACGGCGATGGATGAAATCATTCCGCTTCAGGACCGGCGGGTACGGGAAAATCAGGCTTACCTGGTGATTATCCTGCTGTCGCGAGTCATTGTGAAGCTGGGAACCCTTCCCTCCATTACCCCAACGGTTATTGAGAATCTCTTTGCCGCGGACCTGGCGTACCTGCAAACATTCTACCGCCAGATAAATGAAGAAGGGTATTCCCGGCTTCCGGTGACCTGCCCGGCATGCCAACATCAGTTTGAGGTGGATTTGTCTGACCTGGGGGGGGAATCGTAGGCTACCCCCTCGACCGTCTGTACGAGGAGGTAGCCTACATTGCCTACCATTTTCACTGGCCCCAGGCAGAAATTCTGTCAATGGAGCACCCTGCCCGGCGGCGATGGGTGGAAGAAATAGCCAAAATCAATCGTCGTTTCAATCAGTCAGGCGCGTAACCATCAATGCCCGTAGCAGTTTCTCACTCCTGGTTGCGGTTTGAACCGGTCCCGGCCTATCATTACCTTCTTCTGGTGGAGAAGCTGGTGTGGGGCTGGTTCACCGAATGTGGAAATATCACCCTGGAACGGTCCGTACTGGACTATCCAGAAGGTGGCGTGAATCACTATGTGCACGCATTACCGGGCAGAGTATCCCACAGCCGGGTGACTCTGAAGCATGGCCTGGCCGGAAGGTTTCTCTGGGACTGGTTTCAAGAAGGGGCATCGAATGGTCAGGTTGACCGCCGACCGATTTCTATCATCGTTTATGATGCGCTGTTCATCCCGGTGATGTGGTGGAACCTGTTAAACGCCTATCCTGTTCGGTGGGTTGGCCCTGCCCTGAACAGTGCTGGTGGTGAGGCCCTGGTTGAAGAGGTAGAATTTGCTTACGACGGTGGCAGTGGCGCTGTGCCGTCATCTGCCACCGTTCAAACTAAGCCCCAGGAGGGCGCGGACTCGCTTCAGCCGCAGGACATCGCTGAACTTTCGGATATCGACTTGCTAACCCTGGCTCGCAAAGTGTACCGGTTGCTGAAAGAAGATTTGCGTGTAGACCACGAACGGCGGGGATACAAGCGGAGATAAGCCGGTACCGCTCTTCGTGTAGCTGTACTACCCAGGTCTGCCAGGACAGCAGTGTCGTGGTTCTGGCAGTGTAGTCTCTGCATCTTTATGCCGGACAGTCCCCCAACGAGGCATGGGATATCCCGTCTACGGGGTAATCGTTGATTTTCTTTTCACGAGAGTGCGGCAGTCCCGGTCGGGACGACAACGCGAATGAAAATTTGGTAGCCCCGGCATCCCAATGCCGGGCGGGTCAGGCAACCACCCCGGCGGGCATCGGGATGCTCCGCC
>RFJV01000381.1 GCA_003694775.1 Chloroflexota bacterium
CATCGCCGAGGGCGACCCGCGTCTTCTGCGGGTTTTGCTTCAGAACCTGCTGGAAAACGCCTGGAAATTTACCCGGCCCCAACCGGAAGCGACAATTGAATTTGGCGCGCTGTACCAGGACAACCAGCCCGTATTCTACGTCCGCGACAACGGGGTAGGGTTCGACATGCGCTACGCCGACCGGCTCTTTGTGCCGTTCCAGCGTCTGCCGCACGAGGAAGAATTCGAAGGCTCCGGCGTGGGTCTGGCAACCGTGGCCCGGATAGTTCAGCGCCATGGCGGACGCATCTGGGCCGAAAGCAAACCCGGCAAAGGGGCCGCATTTTTCTTTACCCTCTCCTTGACCGGCAGAGACCAGTCAGAATAGCCACCAGGCCATTCCTTCAGCGTTCCTCACCTGTCGTTCGTCGTTCGTCGTTGGTCGTCCCCCCCCACCGTCGAAACAAATCCTCCGGCAGGTCAATATCAAACAGGTCCAGAATCCGGTTCACCGACTGGTTGATGAGGTCATCGATGGTTTTGGGGCGGTGGTAAAAGGCCGGCATCGGCGGCATGATGATGCCGCCCATTTCAATCACCTGGGCCATCAGCCGGACGTGCCCCAGATGGAGCGGAGTTTCCCGCAGGGCCAGCACCAGCTTGCGCCGGTCCTTCAGCACCACATCCGCGGCGCGCAGAATCAGGTTGTCGCTGTAGCAGTTGGCAATGCCAGACAGGGTCTTGATGGCACAGGGAACAATCACCATCCCCATCGTTTTGAAGGAGCCGGACGAAACTGCCGCGGCAATATCGTTAAAGTTGTACAGGTGGTCGGCCAGGGCTTCAACCTGAGACACCGTGTAGTCCGTTTCCAGACGGATGGTGCGCCGGGCCGCAGTGCTGATGATGACGTGCGTTTCCACATCCTCCACCTGCTGTAAGACTTCCAGCAGACGAATGCCGTAAATGACCCCGCTGGCCCCCGACAGACCGACAATCAGCCGTTGCATAAACACACCTCATGTGGTGGGGTTGGTTGTACAGGCTTTTGAATGGTGTAACTATACCGGTGGAAACGGCAGGCGTCAAAAGCCGCACCAATGTTTGTCTTTGACGCTTACGGTCACTCAGGTTATACTCAACCTGAAGAAAACTATTCAGGGGATAAGCGTGGCAAACCGGGCACAGGATTGGTTTAAACAGGCTGAACGTGATTTGGAGCAGGCCAAAGCCTCGCGTACGGAAGGTCGCCATGAGTGGGCCTGCTTTGCCTCTCAGCAAGCCGCGGAGAATGCAGTCAAAGCCCTGCATCTTTCTCTGGGGCAAGAGGCCTGGGGACACATCATTTCTCGTTTGCTGTCGGACCTGCCTGTTGAAGTTCCCACAGAATTGGTAGAAAAGGGCAGAGTACTGGACAACTTTTATGTGCCTACCCGTTACGCGAACGGGCATCCTGAAGGTGCGCCGTTTGAGCATTACGGCCCCTTACAGAGCAGTCAGGCGGTGCAGTATGCCGGTGAGATTATTGAGTTCGTCCGTCATCAAATGGCCTGACGCCGGTCAGGTGCATGCCGCGGCCCGGCAGTGGGCCTATCGATTGGCCTGCCATCATCCGGAAATTGTCCGGGTGGGCTATTTTGGTTCCTATGCCCGCGGCGACTGGGGTGTCGGCAGTGACCTGGACCTGGTGGTCATTGTCAGTCAGAGCACCCTGCCCTTTGAACGCCGGGCGGCAGGGTGGGACTTGAACTCCCTCCCCGTTCCGGCAGAAGTGCTGGTCTATACCGAGGCAGAGTGGCAGAATCTCCAGGCCGAAGGGGGACGCTTTGCCCGTACCCTCCAGTCCGAGACGGTCTGGCTTTATCCTCCTGACCCCGGTGGTGATACCAAATGAAAATCGACCTTTCCCTGCTGACCTATTCCCTGTCCGACATCCCCGCGCTGGCCCGTCACGCCGACGCGCTGGGCTTCGACGGCTTGTGGACTTCCGAGGCCGCGCACGACCCGTTTCTGCCGCTGGCGCTGGCCGCGGAGCATACCCGCCGGCTCAGCCTGGGGACGGCCATCGCTCTGGCCTTTCCCCGCAGTCCCGCGGTGCTGGCCTATACCGCCTGGGACCTGGCACGCTTCTCGCAGGGACGGTTTATTTTGGGATTGGGCACCCAGGTAAAGGCCCACAACGAGCGCCGGTTGGGGGTCAAATGGGAACAGCCGGTAGAGAAACTGCGCGAGGTTATTCTGGCCCTGCGGGCTTTTTGGGACTGCTGGCAGAACGGGACCCGGCTCAACTTCCGGGGAGAGTTCTTCAAGCTGACCCTGATGTCGCCGTTTTTCAATCCGGGGCCGCACGATTACCCCGACATCCCTATCTACATCGCCGGGGTGAATGCACGGATGTGCCGGCTGGCCGGCGAGCTGTGCCAGGGTTTGCATGTCCACCCTCTGCATACGGTGCGGTATCTGCAAACCCAAATCTGGCCCAACATCGAGGCCGGTCTGTCGGAAAGTGGACGGTCCCGCACAGACATTCAGCTGGCGAGCACCGTGTTTGTCATTCCCACAGATGACCCCCGGCAGGCGGCAGAGGTTGAACAGCAGGTGCGCCGGCAGATTGCCTTTTACGCCAGCACCCCCACCTACCGCCCGGTGCTGGCACTGCACGGCTGGGAAGCCATCGGCGACCGGCTGGGCGCGCTGGCCGTCCGGCGCCGCTGGGGCGAGATGGCCCGCCTCATCCCCGATGACATGCTGGCGGAGTTTGCCGTTTCCGGCCCCTGGGCCGGCCTGCCGGCCCTGCTCCGCCATAAATATGGCGACCTGCTGGACCGGGTGAGCTTCTATCTCCCCTTCACGCCCGGCAAACAGGAGGAACAATGGCAGGCCACGATTGCCGGGTTCAGGGAGAAAGGTTGATTTACGGTTGTCCTATTTGGTTTGAGCCACTATTTCATCCGGGGTAATAACAATCAGTTCTGGCA
>RFJV01000382.1 GCA_003694775.1 Chloroflexota bacterium
CTACTGCCGCAGGCCCCGCTGACGTCCGTACACCGACAGCAGGACCAGCAGGATAACGCCCAGAATCATCAGCCGGAAGGCTTCCGGAAGCTGGAGTGCGGTCAGCAGGCTGGTGATGAGGGTCAGCACCAGCGCGCCGGACATCGTGCCGAAATAGCTCCCCGCACCGCCGGCCAGCACCGTCCCGCCGACCACCACCGCGGCAATGGAAGGAAACAGGTAGCGGTCGCCCAGGTTGAGGAACACACTGCCGGTAAAGCCCAGCACCATAAAGCCGCCCAGTGCGGCCAGCAGACCGCTCAACGTGTAGGTGGCGACCACCACTACCGGAACCCGCACCCCGGACAGCCGGGCTGTGGTCCGGTTGACACCCACGGCAAACAACTGCTTGCCGTAGGTGGTCCGCTCCAACAGCAACCACATCAGCGCGCCGACCACCACCCAGATAATTACCACCCCCGGAATGCCAAAAATCAGGGGCCGGGCAATGAGGGTCGCCATAATGGGCGCGGAACCGCCAATGAGTTCCCCCTGAGTAACCACCAGAATGATGCCCTGCACCACCCCGGCCATCCCCAGCGTCATCACCAGCGGGGGAATACCGACCGCGGTCACGCCCAGTCCGTTGACCAGGCCAATCCCCGCGCCGGCCAGCAGAGCCACACCCAGCGCGGGCAGAACCATACTGTTCTGCTTGTCGACAATCCGGAAAACCAGAATCGCGGCCAGCGTCACCACCGCCCCCACCGACAGGTCAATCCCTTCGCCGCCGCTGATGATGACCAGCGTTTGCCCGGCGGCAATAATCCCCAGAAACGCGGCCAGCCGGACGATGTTCACCGCCTGGTCCACGTTGGCAAAGCCGGGCCGCAGAACGCCGCCCAGAAAGAACAGTCCAATCGCCAGCAGAAGCGCTACCACCGGCGGAGTCAGCTTGATATTTCTCATCGCTTCACCTGCCTGCGGACTAATCGCACCAGGCCCGGACCGGCCAGGGCAGAAACAATAATCAGCGCGTCAACCAGGGTTTGCCACCAGGTAGGCACCTGGGCAAAGGAGATGATGTTGCGGATGCTCCCCAGAATGACCACCCCAATCAGCGAACCGGCAATACCGCCCTGTCCCCCGCTCAGACGGGTGCCGCCCAGCACCACGGCCACAATCGACGGCAGAGTCATGGCCTCACCGATGCGCGGGTCGCCCGTGCCGGTGCTCAGGGTCAGGGCCAGGGCGGCCAGGGCTGACATCAGCCCGGCAATCACGTAGGTGCTCAGCCGCACCAGCGACACCGGTACGCCGGTGGCATAGGCCGCCTCCGGCTTGCCTCCCACGGCAAACAAATACCGCCCGTAGCGGGTGGCCCGCAAACCCAGCCACAGCAAAATCAGCAGGGCCGCAATCCAGATGGTCAGCGGGACGCCCAGCGGGTTGGCCCGGTACAGTTTGGTCAGTTCGGAGGGCAGAAGGCCGCCGGGCCGGGGCAGTATCCACAAGGCCATGCCGGCAAAAATAAAGCTGGTAGCGTAGGTGGTCACAATAGGCTGGAGGCGCAGATAGGCCACGCACAGGCCGTTCAGCAGGCCCGCGGCCATCCCCGCCGCCGCGCCCACGGCAATGGCGGTCAGAATTTCCGGCGGGGTTGAGTCTCTGGTAATCCAGGTCACCAGGATGGCGTTGACCATCGAGACCATCGTCCCCACCGACAGGTCAATCCCCCCACCGATGATGACAATCGCCTGCCCGGCGGTCAGAATCATCAGCGGCAGAAAAATGCGCAGGTTACTGCTCAGCACCCGCAGTTGAAACAGGTTGGGTTGGAGATAAAAATTGACCCCCAGGACCACCACCAGCAGTCCCAGCGCAAACAGGTAAGGATGTCTGAACGTTAGCTTCTGCAGTCTGGTTGTGTTCATACGTTATTTTCCTGCACTGTTCCCATACTGGCCGCCACCAGGTTGGCGTGGGTCAGCGATTCTCCGGCCAGCTCGGCAGTGATGACGCCATCGTGAAGCACCAGCACCCGGTCGCACAGGCCCAGAAGCTCCTCGTCATCGCTGGAGTAGAACAGAATAGCCGTGCCGGCCCGGCGCAGGTCGGCCAGAAGATTGTAGAACTCCACCTTGGCCCCCACGTCTACGCCCTTGGTGGGGTCGTTCAGCAGAAGAACCTTTGGCCGGCGCAGGAGCCACTTGCCGATGACCACCTTCTGGGCGTTGCCGCCGCTCAAACTGCTGACCGCCGCGTCGAGCGACTCCATCACCAGCCGCAGTTCCGCGGCAATCTGCCCCGCGTCGCGGCGGGCGGCCTGCATCCGCAGGGGAAAGCCGTACTTTCGCCACGAAGGAAGCAGAAGGTTATCCAGAATGGAGCGGCGGAGGAGCAAACCCTCAGTGGCCCGGTCGCCGGGCACAAAGGCCACATCCTTTTCCATAGCCTGGCGGGGATGGGTAAAATGGACCGCCTCCCCCGACAGCGTAACCGAGCCGGAGAAAGGAATGGCCCCAAACAGCGCCAGCAGAAGGTCGGACTGGCCCTGGCCCTGCAGACCGCCGATACCCAGCAGTTCGCCGTCGCGCACCTCCAGGCTGACCCCCCGCAGAACGCGGGTGCGCAGGTCGCGGGCCTGCAAGCGCACCGGCGCGGCAGACAGGTCGCGGTCTTCGGCCCGCCGGTGCGGAACCGCCTCGCCGCCTTCAATCATCAGTTCGACCAGCTCCTGCTCGGTGGTTTCGGCAATCCGGCGCACACCCACCGTTTTGCCGTTGCGCAGAACGGTAGCCCGGTCGGCCACGCGCATTATCTCATCCATCCGGTGCGAGACAAACACAATCGCCATGCCCTGGGCCTTCCAGCGGGCTATCAGCTCAAACAGCCGGCTGACCTGCCGGGCGTCGAGGCTGGCCGTGGCCTCGTCCAGAATCATCAGCCGGGGGTTGTGGCTGAAGGCCTTGAGAATTTCCACAATCTGCCGCTCATCCGGCGGCAGAACGCCGACCGGCGTGTCGGGCTGGAGCGCGTCGGAAAACGTGCCGGCAAACAGGGCCAGCAGGTCTTCTGTCCGGCGGGCAATTTCTTGCCGGTTGACCCGCAGTCCGCCCTGAAGCGGCTCGTGGGCCAGCCAGATATTTTCCGCCACGGTCATATCGGGAATCAGGCTCAGCTCCTGGTACACTGCGGCAATGCCCTCTTTCTGGGCCGCCTGGGGCGAGGGAAAACGCACCTCTTTACCGTCCAGCACCAGCCGGCCCGCGTCGGGAGCCACCACGCCGGTAATAATCTTGCTCAGGGTGCTTTTACCGCTTCCGTTGGCCCCCAAAAAGGCCACCACCTCACCCGATTCCACATCCAGGTTTCCGTCAGAAAGGGCCACCACGCCGCCGTAATGCTTGACGATATTTTGGGCTGACAGCGAAACTTTATTCATTGGGGTATCCGTTGCCTTGAATTTAGAGGGGGGGTGGGTGTCTTCCCGCCAACAACCACCCCCCATGACCAAGGAGGAAACAGGTAGATTACTTCATAAAGGCGTGGGCGTCGGCCTGGCTAATCCAGCCGTCCAGGGTGTAGGAAGCCGGCGAGTCTTTGTACAGCTCGTACACTTCCTCAAAGTTGTCGTCCGTCACCACGCCGGGGATGGGCACGTACAGCGTGTTGCCGAACTGCCCTTGCAATTGCGACTCGTCCACTTCGTGACCGGTCAGCAGTTCCAGGGCGACCCGCAGACCGCTGACGCCCTGTCCCGGCGGGTTCACCACACCGATGGTGCTGAAGTCCGGGCGGTCCTGCTTCACTTCGTGCCACAACTGCAGGAACCCGGCCCGCGCTTCACCCGTGCTGATGGGCCACTTCTCCGGA
>RFJV01000383.1 GCA_003694775.1 Chloroflexota bacterium
AGTGCGATAGTGCGATAGTGCGATAGTGCGATAGTGCGGGAGTGCGGATGGATAATTCACTGCCAAGAGGGTTTGAAGAAATCGAACACACCGCGGACTGGGCTTTGCGGGTGCGGGGCCGCGACCTGAAGGAACTTCTGCTCAATGCGGCGCGGGGGATGGTCGCCCTGATGATAGACCGGCCCGCCGACCTGCCGGTCGAGGTGGAGCAGGTCATCGAGCTGGAATCCATCGACGCCGAAAGCCTGCTGGTCGACTGGCTCAGCGAGCTGGCTTTCTGGGCCGAAACAGAAATGATTGTCTTCCACCAGTTCGACCTGCACCACGTTACGCCCACCAGCCTCCGGGCGACCGTCCGGGGCGGGCACGCGCCGCACCTGAAGAAGCATATCAAGGCAGTTACCTATCACAACCTGGAAATTGTGCAAACCCCGCAGGGGCTGGAAACGACCATAGTCTTTGATGTGTGAGTGAGCAGGGTAGCAGAGTAGCAGGTAGCAAGGTAGCAAGGTAGCAACAACGGTAGGGGCGACCCCTTGTGGTCGCCCGGTAGGGGCTTACGGAGGGACAAATGGTAGACCGCAAGGATTTCAAGCGTATCGATAAATTTCTGTACGAAGTCCCGCAGTCTTACCGGGCCGATATGCGGGTTCCGGCCCGCTTCTACGCCGACCCGGAACTGCTGGAAAATACGCTGGGCGATAAAAGCCTGGAGCAGTTGGTCAACACAGCCACCATGCCGGGAATTGTCAAATACGCCCTGGCAATGCCCGATATTCACCAGGGGTATGGATTCCCCATCGGCGGGGTGATTGCCACCAAACTGCCGGATGGGGTTATCTCTCCGGGGGGAGTCGGGTATGATATCAATTGCGGCGTCCGCTTGCTGGGGACGCACATCGATAAGGAAGAAGCCGCACCCTACCTGGACGACCTGGCCTCGGCGCTGTACGCCAACTGTCCCAGCGGGGTCGGCAAGGGTGGTAGTGTGAAGCTGAAGCCGGGTGAGCTGGACCGGCTGGTGGAGGAAGGGGCACGCTGGGCCTTGAGGCGGGGCTTTGCCACCGAGGCAGACCTGGAGCGCACCGAGGAACGCGGCTGTATCGAGGGGGCAGACGCCGGCAAGGTGAGCCAGCGGGCCAAACGGCGTGGCCTGGAGCAGGTCGGTACGCTGGGTGCGGGCAATCACTTTATTGAAGTGGATGTAGTGGATGAAGTCTTCGATGAGGAGGCGGCCAACCGGATGGGGCTGGCTCCGGGCCGGCTGGTGGTGCAGATTCACTGCGGCTCGCGAGGCTTTGGCCATCAGGTCTGCACCGACTACGTAAAGCTGTTCCAGAAAGCCATTCACAAGTACGGCATCCACCTGCCGGACCGGGAGCTGGTCTGCGCGCCGCTGAGCAGTCCGGAAGGGCAGGACTACCTGGCGGCGATGAAGGCCGCGGCCAACTACGCCTTTGCCAACCGGCAGGTGCTAACGCACCACATCCGGCGCAGTTTTGAGCAGGCTCTGGCGGGCAAAGTGCGCAACCATCATGTTTTCCAGGTGTACGATATTGCCCACAATATGGCCAAGATTGAGGAGCACGAGATTGACGGCCAGCGGATGAAAGTGTGCGTCCACCGGAAGGGCGCGACGCGCGCTTTTGGCCCCGGTTCGCCGGTTCTGCCGGATGTTTACCGCGACATCGGCCAGCCGGTGCTGGTTCCCGGCTCGATGGGTACGGCCAGTTGGGTTCTGCTGGGCACCGCAGGCTCCATGGCACAGACCTTCGGTTCGACCTGCCACGGCGCGGGGCGGATGATGAGCCGCTCAAAGGCCAAAAAGACGGTCTGGGGTGCGGAACTGCGCCAGGAGCTGGAAGCGGGCGGTATTCACGTGCGGGCCGGGAGCATGTCCGGTCTGGCGGAGGAGGCGCCCATCGCTTACAAGGACGTGGACCGGGTGGTAGAAGTGGTGCACGGGGCGGGGATTGCCAAAAAGGTGGCCCGGCTGGTCCCGGTGGCCGTGGTGAAGGGATAGGCCGCCAGCGAGTCAGGCGGGGGGCGGTGCGGCAGACTGCTGGTTCAGCCAGTCCAGGAGCTGGGCCACTGCCCAGCGGTGCCGCGGCGACAGGTCATCCAGGACATGCCGCTGTCGCTCCCCGGCCAGGATTTTCCGCAGGGCCAGCCCCAGGGCGCGCACGTCGGACGGAACACGCTCGTCTTCTGCCAGCTGGCCGGTAAAGTTCCACAACTGCTGCCACAGCAGAACCTCGCCGGAGCAGGCTTCGGCCACCTTTTCTACCAGCTCTTCAAAGCTGAGTTCCTGCCGGGGCAGGTCATCAGTATCCGGTAGCGGGGCCTCAATCTGCTCCAGCACCTCCCACAGCACTTCGGCGTAGGCGGGGGTCAGTGTTTCGGCCAGGCTGATAGGGTCCCGCTCTCCCTGGATTACCCGGTAAAGGGCGCGGGCCAGGGCGCGGGCGTCATCCGGGGCCAGATTGCTGTTGGCTATCTGCAGGAGAGGCAGGGTTGCCTGTCCCGCGGGAATAATGCCCTTGGCCGCGGCAACGGTCAGCGCGGCCATTTTTTCTATTTTCTCCTGGTCCTCTCCGGAGGAAGAGGGTATCGCTTCAGGTGTCGTCATAATATTTATTGCTCCAACCGGGCTTTTTTAGTATAATGGCAGATACTGTATTTGCCCAATTCACCGACCCTGAATCTCTCGCTCGCCGACTGCTTCATCGGGTGCGTCCAAAATTTTTGGACAGACCTGCTTCATCCGTCTATCATAAAACAGGATGTTTAGATGAATAAACGCCCGGCAACGACCGCTTTGGAAGCAGACGTGGAAGAGCTGTTAGCCAGGGCTAACCGCCAGGCCAGGCTGTTAAGGGCCGCGGCCCAGGTTAGCCGGAATATCTCTTCTATTCTGGACCCGGAAGACCTGCTGGCCCGCACCGTAGACATTATTTGCGATGAGTACGGTTTTTACTATGCCGGGATTTTCCTGATAGAGCGGCTGGAGGACGGCCAGGACTGGGCCGTGCTCAAGGCCGGTCGGGGAGAGGCAGGACGCCAGCTTCTGGCTCGCCAGCATAAACTGCTGGTCGGTGGGAATTCAATGATAGGGATGTGCACGGCTCTGAACCAGGCCCGGATTGCCCTGGATGTGGATGCCGAGTACGCCTGGTATCCCAATCCTTTCCTGCCCCATACCCGCTCCGAAATGGCCCTCCCCCTCTCCATTGGCCCCGAAGTCATCGGCGCCCTGACCGTCCAAAGCACCGAAGAAGCCGCCTTTACCGAAGAAGATATCGCCTCTCTCCAGGCCATGGCCGACCAGTTGGCCGTTGCCATCAACAACGCCCGCCTGCACAAGCAGAATGAACAGCTTTTTTACCAGGCCTCCCGGCGGGCCGTCTTGCTCCGCGCCGGCGCGGAGGTCAGCCGGAATATCTCCGCCATTCTGGACCTGGATGTCCTGCTGTCCAGCACCGTCTACATTATCTGCGAGGAATACCGGTTCGACTTTGCCGCGATTTTCCTGGTAGAAAATACCCCGGCTGACGATAACCAGCCGTGGGCCGTTCTCCGGGCCGCCCGCGGCGAGGCCGGACGCCGGCTGGTCGAGCAGGGATACCGTTTGCCGGTTGGCGGCGAAACGGTGGTGGGACAGGTAGCAGCAGAAGGGGAGGCCCGAATTTTGCTGGCAGACGAAGATACCCAGACCGGGCAGGATGACCCTTTCCTGCCCGGTACTCGGTCGCGGCTGGCTCTTCCCCTGATTGTGCAGGATAATGTCATCGGTGTCTTGCTGGTGCAGAGCCGGGAAGCGGAAGCTTTTCTGCAGGAGGATATTTCTTCTCTGCAGATTATGGCCGACCAGCTTGCTGTGGCCATCAACAACGCCCGTTTGCTCCAGCGGCTGGAGCAAACCCACCAGGAACTGCTTCGCCACCGCACCTATCAAACCATTGCCGCGGCCACCGGTGAAACCATCCATTGGGTGGGCAACAAGGCCGCGCCCATTCCGGCCTGCGTGGAGCGTTTGCGCGAAGACGTGGCCCGCTTCATCATCCTGGCCGGAGATTTGCTGACCGGCCACAATCTGGTCGACCCGCCCGCGGCGCAGACCATCCTCCGCGCTTACGAGCATCTGCAACAGCATTACCCCCGGCTGGTTGATGCCGCCCACCGGCTTCAGCAGTTGCCGCCGGAAAAATGGCCCCAACTGCTGAATATCGAGTCGGTTCTGGAAGACCTGGACATCATCGAGGACAGCAGTAAGACCATCCTCAAAATCAAGGAGGACCTGATTGGCCCCGCCCGGCAGATGAAGTTTGCCGCGGAAGACATCGAGGCTGTTGTCCGGGAAAATGTGCGCAGTTTTGGCCTGCCGCCGCAGATGGTCACCCTGACGGTTGAAAAGGACCTGCCGCCGGTAAAGATTGACCGCATTCAGATGGGGCGGGTTATCACCAACCTGGTCAAAAACGCCCTGGAGGCAATGGACGGCCAGCCGGAGCCGCGGCTGAAAGTGGCTATCCGCCGCGAGGGCGACCGCTTTGTCCGCATCGACATTACCGATAACGGCTGTGGTATCCCCCCGGAGGAACTGACCAAAATCTGGATGACCTTCCACACCAGCAAGGGCGACCGCGGCGGGACCGGTCTGGGCCTGCCTGCCTGCCTGCAAATTATGGAGCGCATGCAGGGCAGAATCGGTGTGACCAGCCAGGTAGGCGTGGGGTCTACGTTTACCTTACATGTGCCGGTCTACCGGTCTGCCGGTTAGCCTCGCCTGCCGGGTCACGGCGGGGTTTGGCAAATTGTGGGGCCTGTATTATCATTTGGGATATAAAACTCACAAACTCAAAAGGGACATCGCTTGATGGATTCCGCACGTTGGGAAGAACAAGTTACACTGGAACAGGCGCTCCGCCGGGCCAGGCTGTTAGCCGCCGCCGCGGAGGTCAGCCAGAACATTACCCGGATACTCAATCTGGATGAACTGCTTCCCAGAACCGTTGACATCATTTGCGAAACTTACGGTTTCTACTATGCCGGTATTTTTCTGCTGGACGAAACCGGCGAGTTCGCCGTTCTGAAAGCCGGTCGGGGGGAGCCGGGCCGGTTGATGGTGGAAAACAACCACAAGCTGGCCGTCGGCGGGTCGTCAATGATAGGCATGTGTACGGCCCGTAATGAGGCGCGCATCTCCCTGGATGTGGATACCGAACAGATGTGGTATCCCAACCCCCTTTTGCCCGATACCCGCTCGGAGATGGCCTTGCCGCTGGCTGTGGGCGGCAAAGTCATCGGCGCGCTGACGGTGCAGAGCACCGAAGCCGCGGCCTTTTCCGAGGAGGATATTTCTTCTCTGCAGGCGCTGGCAAACCAGCTAGCCATTGCCATCGACAATGCCCGCCAGCGCCAGGAACTGGAAGAAACGTACGCCGAACTCGTCCGGGCCAAAACGTTTGAGGCCATTGCCTCGGCCACCGGCGACGCCATCCACTGGATTGGCAACAAGGCCGAACCCATCGGCAGTGCCGTGGCCCGGGTTCGCCGCGATGTGGAAACTCTGGTGTGCGCGGTGGCGCAGTTGCTTCGCACCGCGCCGGAAGAACTCCGCCAGCATCCGCTGGCCCAACTGCTGTTCGACGAGGCCGATATGCTGGCGGTTCGCCAGCCTTACCTCCTCGATGTGGCCGCCGGCCTGCTCCAGCAGTCCCCCGACAAACTGGCCCGCACCCTGAGTACAGAGTCCATCCTGGAAGACCTGGACATCATCAACGAGGCCGCCCGGCTCATTATGAAGGTCAAGGAGGAGTACATCGGCCCGGCTCGTGAGCAGGCCCCTCGCCCCACAATGGCCGATGATGTTCTGGAAGATGCCCTGACTCTGCTGAATCCCCCGGCAGAGCAGGTCAGCCTGACCCTTGCCCCAGACCTGCCCCTGGTTCTGGCCGACCCGCCCCAGCTTCACCGGGTTTTCCAGAACGTTCTGCGCAATGCCCTGGAGGCCGTGGAGGGTATGCCCGACCCGCGCCTATCCGTTACCTTCCGGCTCGACAGCCAGGAGCAGTTTGTGCTGGTTGACGTGGCCGATAACGGGCCGGGTATTCCTGCCGAGGCCCTGGAGAAAATCTGGGTGGCTTTCCACACCACCAAAGACGTGCGCCGCCATTCCGGGTTGGGACTGCCGGCCTGCCGGCTGATTTTGGAGCATATCGGCGGGCAGATTTCTGTTTCCAGCCAGCCGGGACAGGGAACCGTATTCACCATTGCCCTGCCGGTGTACCGTCCGGCTTCTGCCGGGCCGCTGTTGGAAACGGGGCGGGGCAAAATTCTGCTGGTGGATGACTTTGACCACTGGCGCGATTTTGCCGCCGATGTTCTGCGCCAGGCCGGTTACAAAGTTTATGTGACCCCCGAATCGTACCGCTGTACCCGCTACAACGGCTACGATTTGATTCTGGTTGATGACATCCTCCGCCATACCGACGCCCTGGACGTACTGGCTCATCTGAAAGCGGAAAACGCCCTGGACAAAACAATAGTGGTTACATCCAATCCCCGGCTGGAGCGGGTCAAACAGCAAAAACAGCTTGGCCTGCCGGATGTCCAGCCCAAGCCGTATACCACCGCCGAACTGCTCCGCTTTGTCCGGCGGGCGTTAGCTTCCGTAGGCGGATAATCCGGAGACATCATGACAGCTTCCACCGGTAAAATCCTGCTGGTAGACGACGAGGAAAATCTCCTGCGCAGTACGGCCAAAACGCTCCTCCGTGCCGGCTTCGACGTGGAGACGGCGCGCAGCAACACCGAAGCGGCCCAAAAGATTAAGGACGGCGAAGATTTTGGCCTGATTATCCTGGATTTGAACATGCCCGACTTCTCCGGCCAGGCCTCAAAATATGCCGGTGTTGAACTGCTGGAGTGGCTCCGGCAGAACCTCCCCCAGACCCCGGTAATTATCAACTCCGCCTGGGACGAGGTGGAAACCGCCAAGCTCTGCCTGGACAAAGGCGCGGCAGATTTCTTTGTCAAAGGGCGGTCCGAAGATATGTTTGAGACCATCTACCGCGTGCTGAACCAAACTACCTGACGAGGGTAAACCGTTATGCCGCCTAAACATCTCTGCGTGGGTTCCCTTGCCCTGAACGATACTGTTTACGCCGACGGGCGCACCAGCATGGCCGACCCCGGCGGCAACGCCCTGTACGCCGCGGTGGGGGCCAATATCTGGTCCAGGCGGGTGGGGATTGTGGCCGTGGTGGGGTACGACTGGCCGGAAAAATACACCGTCACCCTGCGCAACAGCGACATCAACACCGAGGGCCTGGTCTACAAGCAGGCCGAGACCCTCCGGGCCTGGACCATCTACGAGCAAAGCGGCTACCGCCGCTACTTCTCGCGCAACACCGAGGTGGTTCTGCTCACGCCCAGCCCCTTCAGCAGTGTGCCCCTCACCGCCGAAGAGGTGGCCGCGTACACCGAGGCCGCCCGGCAGGTGCATCTGCGCAACTCACCCCTGCCGGAAGAACTGCCGGAGCATCTCTGGCAGGCCGAATTCATCCATCTCTCGCCCATGCGCATGGAAACCATGCTGGCCTGGATTGACGCCCTGAACACCCGCCCCAACATCTTTGTTTCTATGGATATTTTGCCCTACCCCCTCAACGGCAACCTGGACGACCCCGTTTTGCGCCGTTTGCTCAGCCGGGTAGATGCCTTTATGCCCAGCGAGGCCGAGGCAGAAAGCCTGGTTCCCGGCCACGACCCGGAAACCTTCTGCCGGGAGATTGCCGCCAGAGGGCCAGGAATCGTGGTCATCAAGCGGGGAGACCACGGGGCCGTGGTGTACCACCGCGACCGCGACCTGTACCGCGAAATTACTGCCTACCCCGCCGCGGTCTCCGACCTGACCGGGGCCGGCGACTCCTTCTGCGGCGGTTTTTCCGTGGGCATGGCCGAAACGGGCGACCCTTTCCAGGCGGCTCTGTACGGAACCGTCAGCGCGTCGTTCATCATCGAGCGGTTCGGTGGCCTGCACGCGCTCAATATATCTCGCCAGCAGGCCAGGGCGCGCCTGCGGGAACTGGAGCGGCTGAACCGCCAATAGGAACCGGTTGTGTACATTACCCAATTTTCCTTAACCAACTACCGCAACTACAGCCGCCTCACGCTCGATTTTACCGCCGGGCCGGTTCTGCTCTGCGGCGACAACGCCAACGGAAAAACCAACCTGCTGGAAGCCATCAACTTCCTGTCTACCACCCGCAGTGTCCACGCCCGCGCCGACCAACAGCTCATCAACTGGTTGACCCTCAAGCACGACCCCCTGCCTTTTGCCCGCGTAGAAGCCCAGGTGCAGAGCCGCCGCGAACGGTTCACCCTGGCGGTGACCATCGTCCGCGAGGGCGACTCTCTGCGCAAGGACATCAAGCTCAACGGGGCCAAAAAGCGGGCGATGGATGTCATCGGCAAGCTGGCAACGGTGATGTTCCTGCCGGAAGACATCGAGCTGGTCACCGGTTCGCCGTCTGTCCGGCGGCGGTATCTGGACCGCACCCTGTGCCAGATTAACCCGGAATACTGCCGTGCCCTGAGCCGCTACAACCAGGTGCTCACCCGCCGGAACGCCCTGCTCAAGGAGCTTTACAAACGCAACGGCAGTACCGACCAGCTTCTCTACTGGGACGAACAGCTTGTTCACGATGGAGCCGTGATTATTGTGGCGCGCCACAACGCCATCCTGGAGCTGGACGCGGTGGCCCGCCAGCGCCACCGGGAACTGAGCGGCGGGCAGGAAAATCTGCGGCTCCAGTATGCTCCCAGCTTCGACCCGCACCAGCGGCCCCGACCCAACTACCAGCTTCCCTTGCTGAAGGAAGAAATGGCCGCCTACGCCACCGCCGCGCCGCCGCTCAAGGAAGTGCGCCAGACATTCCAGGCCTACCTGGAGCAGATTCGCCAGGAAGAAATCAACCGCGGGGTCACCCTGATTGGCCCCCACCGCGACGATATGCATTTCCTGGTCGATGGTATCGACCTGACCCTGTACGGCTCGCGCGGCCAACAGCGCACCGCGGCCCTGAGCGTCAAGCTGGCCGAAATCAACCTGATGGAGCAGGTTACCGGCGACAAGCCGGTTCTGCTCCTTGACGATGTTATGAGCGAACTCGATGCCAGCCGGCGGGCGCACGTGCTTTCCGTGGTGTCCGCCGTAGACCAGGCCATCCTCACTACCACCGACTGGAACGACTACTCGCCCGACTTCCGCCAGCGTGCCCGCCTCCTGCGGGTCGTCCGGGGCCAGCTTGAGGAGGTGGTTATTTGACAACCTTTTGCCGGTGTGGTAATCCTCTGAAAGGAGGAAGGCGAAAGGATGAAGGATGAAGGCGGAGGGAGGAAGGAGGTCAGGACATTGTGAAGCCCAAAAAAATTCTGCTGGTTGAAGACGAAGTCCAGATTGCCAGCTTCATCAGCCGCGGCCTCCGCCGCGAGGGATTTACGGTCATTGAAGCCTACGACGGGGAAACCGGTCTGGAAAAAGCCTTCAGCGACCTGCCGGACCTGATTATCCTGGATGTTATGCTCCCCGGCATCGACGGGCTGGTGGTCTGCCGGGAAATCCGGGCCGGCGGTCTGCAGACCCCTATCCTGATGCTGACCGCCAAAGACGCCATCCCGGACCGGGTAGCCGGGCTGGAAGCCGGCGCAGACGACTACCTGGTGAAGCCGTTTGCCTTTGAGGAACTGCTGGCCCGCATCAAGGCTTTGGGACGCCGCGGCGCGGCTATCGAACCCGAAAAGCCGCTCACCTTCGCCGACCTGACCCTGGACCCCAACACCCGGATGGCCCACCGCGGCGAACGGCTCATCGAATTAACCGCCAAGGAGTACGACCTGCTGGAGCTTTTTATGCGTCACCCCAACCAGGTGCTCACCCGCGACCAGATTTACAACCTGATTTGGGGGTACGACTACGGCGGCGAGTCGAACATTATTGAGGTGTACATCCGCTACCTGCGCTCCAAGCTGGAAGCACAGGGCGAACCCCGCCTGATACATACCGTCCGCGGGGTGGGCTACGCCTTGCGAGAATAAAACCTGACCCCTGACACCTTATAAGCCCTGAGGGCCAAAATTTTTCTATGCCAATTCGCATTCAGCTTACCCTGTGGTACACATTTTTATTGGGCGCCATTCTCATCATCTTCAGTATTCTGCTTTATATGGTGCTCCAATACACCCTGCACGTTCAGATTGACCACACCCTCTACGAACGGGCCAATCAGGTGCTGGTGGGTATTAAAAGCCAGTCTGAGATTGACCCGCTGACAGGCCAGGTACGTATCCCGCAGGCCAATGCGTTTTCTTCCCCCAGCATTTTCATCCAGGTTATCCGCACCGACGGAACCGTGGTCAGCGCTACCGACAACCTGGGCAATCTGCGCATCCCCCTGGACCCGCAAGTCCAGACGGTCAACCAGAACGGCGAAGCCATTCTCAAAACCCTGCTGATTGGCGATATTCCGGTACGCATTTACAGCACCCCGATTATTTACCGCGGCCGGGTAATTGGCGCGGTTCAGGTGGGCCAGTCTTTGCTGGACGTCGAAAATACGCTCCGGCAGGTGCTGGTCTTCCTTTTCAGCGGTGTGGTGGTGGCGATGATACTGGCCGCAGTGGTGGGAGCCTTCCTCTCCTGGACGGCCCTCCGCCCTATTGAGAAGATTACCCAGACCGCCTCCCGCATTATGAGCGGCCAGGATTTGAAACAGCGGCTCCCCGTTCCCGACACCAATGATGAAATCGAGCACCTGACCGTAACCATCAACGAGATGCTGGAGCGGCTGGATAACTTTTTCCAGGCCCAGGTGCGCCTCAGTGCCGATGTGTCTCACGAACTGCGCACCCCCCTGACCGCCATCCGGGGCAATGTTGACCTGCTCCGCCGCGGCGCGGCCTCCGACCCGCAGGAGCTCCATGAAACCCTCTCCATTATCGAAGGAGAACTGGACCGGATGTCGCGCCTTGTGGCCGACCTGCTCCTGCTGTCCCAGGCCGATGCCGGCATGAGCCTGCGTATGCAGACGGTCGAGCTGGATACCATCATCCTCGACGTGTACCGGCAGGCGCGGGTCATTGCCAACGGGGTCAATATCCAGTTGGGCCACGAAGACCAGGCCGTGGTCCAGGGCGACCCCGACCGGCTGAAACAGCTTCTGCTCAACCTGGTGACCAATGCCCTCAAGCACACCCCGCCCGGCGGCAAGGTGACAATTTCTCTGTACCGCGAGCCGGAATGGGTGCGCATCACCGTGGCAGATACGGGGCGCGGCATCGCTCCCAGTGCTCTGCCCCATATTTTTGAGCGGTTTTACCAGGCCCACGGCGACGAAGCCAAAGGAACCGGTCTGGGCCTGTCGATTGCCCAATGGATTGCCCAGGCCCACGGCGGTGAAATTACCGTGGAGAGCGAACTGGGCAAAGGCTCGGTGTTTACTCTCTGGCTTCCCAGAAATCCGGCCAATAAAAACAACGATACTGCCGCAACCTGACCGCCGATGAAGCTGGAAGACCTGCTTTCTGCCCTGCCCGATTATTCCTTGCTGGCTCCTGCCGGCACTCCGGTCGAGGTGTCCGCGATTACCGCCGACTCCCGCCGCGTTCAGCCGGGCGCGCTGTTTGTGGCCTACCGCGGGGTCAGTGTGGACGGCCACCGCTTCATCCCCCAGGCCATCGAACGGGGGGCCGCGGCCATTGTGCTGGAAGAGCCGCAGATTCCGGCCCCGGTTCCCCTTATCCGGGTTCCCAACGGCCGTGAGGCCCTGGCCCACCTGTCTGCGGCCTGGTACGGCTTCCCGGCCCGGAAAATGACCATGGTCGGCATCACCGGCACCGATGGCAAAACCACCACCACCAACTTCCTTTTCCACATCCTGCAGGCCGCGGGCCGGCAGGTCGGCATGATTAGCACCGTCAACGCGGTTATCGGGCATCAGGTGCTGGATACCGGCCTGCACACCACTACCCCCGACGCGCCCGACGTACAGCGCTACCTGGCCCAGATGGTCCAGGCCGGAACAGATACCTGCCTGCTGGAAGTGACTTCCCACGGCCTCACCCACCACCGGGTGACCGGTTGTGATTTTGATGTGGCTATCGTCACCAACATCACCCACGAGCACCTGGACCTGCACGGCTCTCTGGAGGCATACCGGGCGGCCAAAGCTCGCCTGTTCGAGTCGCTGGCAACCGCGGCCAACAAGGGCCGGCGCAAAGCCGCGGTGCTCAACTGCGACGACAGTTCGTTTGATTACCTCCGGGCCAGGCTGGAGCCGCTGGGCATTCCCTGGATTGGCTACAGTCTGACCGGCCATCCCCAGGCCACCATCACTGCTCGCGGGGTGGTCTGCCAGCCGGACCGGACCCGCTTCACCCTGCACGGGCCGGGGTACACGTTCCCCCTGGAAACCGTGCTGGTGGGCGACTACAATGTCAGCAACTGCCTGGCCGCGGCCACCGCGGCCCTGGAACTGCTCGATGTGCCGCCAGAGGCTGTCCAGGCCGGCGTGTCGGCTCTGCCCGGTGTTCCGGGCCGGATGGAGCGCGTCGACGAGGGCCAGCCGTTCCTGGCGCTGGTCGATTTTGCCCACACGCCTAACTCGCTTGAACGTGCCCTCACCGCGGCCCGTTCGCTGGCGCCGGGCCGGGTGATTGCCGTGTTCGGCTGTGCCGGTTTGCGGGACGTGCAGAAGCGAGCAATGATGGGCCGCATCGCCGCCAGACTGGCGGACTGCACCATCATCACCGCCGAAGACCCCCGCACCGAAGACCTGGCGGCCATCATCGACGAAACGGCCCGCGCCATGCTGGCCGCAGGGGCGGTAGAAGGCCGCACCTTTGAGCGCATCCCGGACCGGGGCCGGGCGATTTTCCGCGCTGTCCAGCTGGCCCGTCCCGGCGATGTGGTGCTGGCCCTGGGTAAAGGCCACGAGCAGAGTATGTGTTTTGGCGAAACCGAGTACCCCTGGGATGACCGGGAGGCTCTGCGCGCCGCCCTGCGCGGCCATCCC
>RFJV01000384.1 GCA_003694775.1 Chloroflexota bacterium
CGGGTCTGCTCCCCAGGACAGGATTTGCTCCAGAGAATAGGTCCGCACCATCCCCTCCTGCCCAAAGAGGAAATAGGAACGGTGGGGCAGTTGGTGGTCATGGGGGGCAAAGAAGCGGTAAATGGCCTGTCCGGCATCGGTATAGCCGGCCTGCAGAAGCGCCGGGGCCAGCACGGCCAGCCATAAAACCAGTCCCGCCAGCAAGTTTGCCAGCGTCAGCCAGTGCCGCGATAGCCACAAAACACCTCTCTGCAGGGCCAGCACCATTTGCCGCGCCAGCCTTGTCCTGGTTGGAACTTTACTCACCGCACCGCCTCCGATAACAGTTGGTTAGTTGGAGAGTTGGGTAGCTGGTTAGTTTGGAGCAACCAATCTCCAATCCCCAATCTCCAGCCCGCGGCCAGCACCAGCCCCAATCCGGCCAGCGCGGCGACCACACCACCGTAAAACGACCCCGGCCGGTAGACAAACACCACCCGATGCGCGCCCGCGTCTACGTACACGGCGCGGGCAAAGACGTAGGCCCGGTACACAGGCCGGCGCTGGCTGTCTACGTAAGCCTGCCAGCCGGGATAGGCGTTGTCGGTCAGCACCAGGTAGCCCGCCGAGGGCAGGTCAACCTCAATTTCCACCCGGTCCGGCTGATAGCTCACAATTTGCACGGTATCCGGCTGACCCGCCGCGGGCGGCGTCGGAGACGGCGGCGTTCCCCCATCTGCCTCCAGGATAAGCCGCTGGCGCGGGTCGAACACCGTTTTCAGGGCCGCCAGCGCGGCCTGTTCGTCCGGGACAACCTGCACCTGCCGGACGACAAATGCCCGCGGTAGGGGGTCGGCATAAGCATACACCCGCCACTCGCCGGCCTGGTAGACCTGCTCCAGCACCGATTCCGCATCAGCGGAGAGACGCCCCTTGTTGAGGACAAAGCGGTTGCCGGTCAGAATGAGCCACATCAGGGGATGGGCCTGCTGGCGAAGGTGGGTAAACCGCTCCAGCTCCAGCGAGGAATGGCCGCCGCTGGCAAAAGCGTGCACCGCAGACGGGAAATAGTGCTTCAGCCCGGCCACCACGTCCTCCTCCTGACTGCTGGCGGTGGAGAAAAAGCGGGCCAGGTCGGGCCGGGTATGCCGGATAACGTACCGGCCGGCCTCGGAAACCTGTGTCCAGTGCGAGGCCGGCTTCACCGGATTGCCGGCCATTCCTCCGGCCAGGGCCATATCCAGGGCGACCAGTCCCAGTACGGCAGGGGTGAATTTCTGCCGCTTCAGCCGGCCGGCGGCGTACAGCCCCAGCAAGAGTACCGACACCCCCAGCCGGCTCACCAGGGCCACTGCGGGCGTTACCCAGAAGGCCAGCGGTCCCAACACCATTTTACTACCGTACTCTTCCGGCACTTCAAACAGCCCGCGGCGCACCAGCTCCCGTCCGGCCCGGACCAGGTCGGTGTTGACCGGCCGGCTGTTGAACCACCGGTGAAGCGGGGCCTGATACCACCAGACCAGCCCCAGCGCCAGCACTACGGCCAGCCACAGGCCCGCCAGCCCCAGCCGCAGTGGCGGCGATAGGGTCCGGCGAAGGACGGTCTCAAGGCCGTACCCGGCCAGCAGAGAGAGGGCAAACGTGACCACCAGTGACCAGCGAGTGGGCGCCCGGAACAGGTTGAAGGCCGGCAGATGGGACAGCCAGCGGTAAACGGGAGTGTATCCCCCCAACGAAAGCAGACCGGCCGTGATGGCGGCCAGCCAGAGAAAGACCACGGTGCTTTGCCGGCGCGTCCGCCAGCTCAGGGGCGCCAGGAGCAGGGGCAAAATGCCGATGTAAACGTGCATTTCATCGTAGTTTCCGGCCACACCGTGGTAGCCGGTTACGCTGGTGCCGAACACGTTGGGCAGGGCCAGGGCAATCCACTGCACCGGCGGCATGGAAAAATAGACCACCTGGTCGTAGCTAACACCGGCAGAGCGCACCGAATGGCGCTGAAGCTCCCAGGTGGGGAGGATTTGAGGCGCGGCCAGCAGGAGGCCGGTCAGGAACATCAGGGCCAGGACCCGCCAAACCCGGAGCACCTCGGCCCGGCGGGAGGCAACCAGCAGACGCACCGAATCGAAGGCGGCCCAGCCGGCCAGCAGGAGGGTGGTGTAGAACGGAACCTGGGGGTGGGCGGCCAGGATGTGCAGGGCCAGGGGAACACCGGCCAGCAAGGCCGCGGCGGGCCGCTCTTTCTGCCACGCCCAGACAAATCCGGCGATTACCAGCGGCATCCAGGCCGCGCCGGTCATCACATTCAGGTTGGTCACCTGGGCCATCAAAAAGCCGCCAAAGCCAAAACTCAAACCAGACACGGCCGCGGCGGGTCGGCCAAGCCCCAGCAACCGGGCCAGCAGGTAGGTGGAGGCCGCGGCCAGCGGATAGTGCAGAAGGACAAACAGGGTCAGGGCACGATACGGCGGAATCGGCAGCAGGAAAACGGCATTGAGCGGCTGGAGCACGCCGATTTCCGCCTCGGCCAGGAGCGGCGCACCGGACAGGACATACGGATTCCACAGCGGCACCCGCCCCGACAGCCACTGTTCGGCGGCAAACAGGCGCAGGGGGTAGTGAATCCAGGTCAGGTCGCCCCGGTAAAGGGTGTTCGGCGCCCAAACAAGGTCGGCAAAGGCCAGCAAGGGCAGTAAGAGAAACAAAAGCAGGACCGCCAGGTCTTTGCGCCGGTCAAAAAATGGAGATGGAGGACGATTCATTGGCCACGCCTGCGGGTCAACCTCAGGATGCACGCGGTAAAATTATAGCACCATCGGTGGACTTGAACAATCGGCCCCGGTTCACGGGGCGGGCAGGAGGTCGATATGGTAGAGGCGGGGCCAGAGTTTGCCGGTTACCAGGAGCCGGTCGTTCGGCGCGTCGTAGGCGATGCCGTTCAGCACGTCAACGGCCCGCCCGGCCCGGTCGGTCTCGGACAGCAGGCCGGTCAGGTCAATCCAGCCGACCACCTGGCCTGTCTGGGGGTTGATGCGGGCAATGCGGTCCGTTTGCCAGACGTTGGCAAAAACTTCGCCGTGGATGTATTCCAGTTCGTTCAGCCGGACCACGGGGACGCCGTTATCCTGCACCTGAACGCGGCCAATCTCCTCCAGCGTGTCCGGATTCCAGAAGTACAGGGTGTCGGAGCCGTCGCTCATAATTAACTGCTGGCCGTCGTAGGTAATGCCCCAGCCTTCGGTGGGGTAAAAAAAGCGCCGGCGCAGGTCAAAGGAATCCCGGTCATACACAAAACCCATCCGGGACTGCCAGGTAAGCTGGATAATCCGGTCGTCTACCACGGCAATACCTTCGGCAAAGAAGGGCAGGGCCAGGTTGACCTGCTGAAGCACCTGGCCGGTTTCCAGGTCGACCCGCCGGAGCGAGGAGCGGCCGCGCAGGCCGGTGCTTTCATACAGGGTGCCGTCCAGGTAAACCAGTCCCTGGGTGAAGGCGTCCGGGTCGTGGGGAAAGCTTTCCACGATACGGTAGGTGTATCTGGCCGGCTCGCCATCCGCCGGCGGCGATGGGGCCGGTGAGGGCGGGGGGGACTCCACCGGAACTGGTTCTGCTGTGGGGGTGGGCGTCGCCGTAACG
>RFJV01000049.1 GCA_003694775.1 Chloroflexota bacterium
GCGCTTCAGCGTCCTTCGCTCATGTGTAAAACAAGTGCTTATTATTGTAAGGGCGACCGGCCGGTCGCCCTTACAAAGCACGCGTACGATACATGAGCCAAACGCAAAACGTAATCCGTAATTTTCCGTCCTTACGGGTTACGTTTTACGTTTGATTGTCGAAAAAATGACCGGGGACGCAGTCGTCTCGACTGCATCGTGTTCTATTCGTGGATGGCTGAACAGTTACGAAAATCGGGTGATTTATGCACCGCAAAGGCGCAGAGCGCGCAAAGTGACAGCAAAATTTCTTTTTTCTCTGCGGTGAAATATGCGTTGCTGCGTGAATGTTCCAGACACTGCTGAATGGACACAAAAAATGCGGCGCACTAGAAAAAGTGCGCCGCATTCTTTACACTCCCAGCGCTTCGCGGATGCGGTCGAAGAAGCTTTTTTCCTTCTGGGGGACCACTTCCCGGTCCAGGGTTTTGCCCAGCTCCAGAAGCAGGTCCCGCTGGTAGGGGGTCAGGTTGGTGGGGGTCCGCACCTGGATGGTGACCACCTGGTCGCCGCGGCCGGCGGTACTGCCGTCGCGGCGCAGGCGAGGCGCACCGTGTCCTTTCAGACGGATGGTGTCGCCGGTCTGGGTGCCGGCGGGGATGGTCATCATGACCTTGCCGTCAAGGGTAGGCACTTCCACCTCATCGCCCAGGGCGGCCTGGGTGATGTTGATAGCCAGCTCCAGGTGGATGGTATCGTCCTGCCGGCGGAAGTAGGGATGGGGCTTTACCCGGATAACGACATACAGGTTGCCGGGCGGTCCGCCGTTCAGGCCGCTTTCGCCCTCGCCGGTCAGCCGGATTTGGGTGCCGTTGTCCACGCCCGGCGGCACTTTTACTGCCAGCCGGCGGGTGCGCACCACCTGCCCCCGTCCGTGACATTCCTTGCAGGGCGTGGTGATGATTTCTCCCCGGCCCTGACAGCGCGGGCAGGTGCCAATATTGATGAAGAAGCCGCTCTGCCGGCGAATTTCGCCCGTGCCGTTGCACTCCGGACAGCGGATGGGGCTGGTGCCGGGTTCCACGCCGCTTCCGGTACAGGTAGGGCAGGTCTCCTGGCGCGGAATTTCTATTTCCTTCTCCACGCCGAAGATGGCCTCTTCAAACTCCAGGGTCATCTCGTAGCGCAGGTCGGCCCCGCGACGCGGACTGCGGGCGTGCCGGCGGGCGCGCCCGCCAAAACCGCCAAAACTGCCAAAGACCTCTTCAAAGATTTCAAAGGGGTCGCGGAAGCCAAAGCCAAAGCCATCGAAGCCGGTGGCGCCGGCCCCACCCAGACCGGCATGCCCAAAGCGGTCGTACATGCTCCGCTTCTCGTCGTCCGAGAGCACCTGGTAGGCTTCGTTGACCTCCTTGAATTTGGCCTCGGCGTCCGGTTCCTGGCTGACGTCCGGGTGATACTTCCGGGCCAGACGGCGGTACGCTTTTTTGATTTCTTCTTTACTGGCCGTTCTGGGAACGCCCAGAATCTCGTAGTAATCCCGATTAGTGCTCATAAGCCGCTCTTCTAACTGGCTTCGGTGTATTCACCTTCCACCACGTCTTCATCGTCCGGGCCTGGCGCGCCGCCGTCTCCCTTGCCGGTGGCGGGTCCGGCCTGACCGTACATTTGCTCGCCAATCTTCTGGATGGTGCGGTTCAGTTCTTCGACCGCCCGGTCAATGGCTTCCAGGTCGTCTGTCTCTAGCGTTTTCTTGAGGGCCTCAAGCTTCTCTTCAATCTCGGCCTTCAGGTCGGCGGAGATTTTATCGCCCTGTTCCCGCAGAGTTTTTTCCACGGCAAAAATCAGGTTGTCGGCCCGGTTGCGGGTTTCGACCTGCTTCTTGCGGCGTTCGTCCTCTGCGCGGTGCTTTTCCGCTTCTTTGACCATGCGCTCGATTTCTTCATCCGACAGGCCGCTGGAGGGCATAATCTTCATGCTCTGGGCCTTGCCGGTGGCCTTGTCCTGAGCGGTGACGTGCAGGATGCCGTTGGCGTCGATATCGAACGTGACCTCAATCTGGGGAATACCCCGCGGCGCGGGAGGAATGCCGTCGAGAATGAATTTCCCCAGACTCTTGTTGTCGGCGGCCATGGGGCGTTCGCCCTGCACCACGTGAATTTCCACCTGGGTCTGGTTGTCACTGGCGGTGGAGAAAATCTGGCTCTTCTTGGTGGGGATGGTGGTGTTCCGCTCGATGAGCGGTGTGGCCACCCCGCCCAGGGTTTCGATGCTGAGGGTCAGCGGGGTCACGTCGAGCAGGAGCACATCCTTGACCTCGCCGCCCAGCACCCCGGCCTGGATGGCCGCGCCGATGGCCACCACCTCGTCGGGGTTCACGCCCCGGTGCGGCTCCTTGCCGAACAGCTTGCGCACCGCTTCCTGCACCGCGGGCATACGGGTCTGTCCGCCCACCAGCACCACCTCATCAATATCGCTGACACTCAGACCGGCGTCCTTGAGTGCGGCCCGGCACGGCTCCAGCGAGCGGGTAATCAGGTCGTCGACCAACTGCTCCAGGCGGGAGCGGGTCAGGGTCATGGTCAGGTGTTTGGGGCCGGAGGCGTCGGCGGTGATGAAGGGCAGGTTGATTTCGGTTTGCTGGGTGGTAGACAGCTCGATTTTGGCCTTTTCCGCGGCTTCCTTGAGCCGCTGGAGGGCCTGTTCATCCTGGCGCAGGTCGATGCCTTCCTGCTTCTGGAATTCGTCGGCCACGTAGTCGATGATTTTGCGGTCGAAGTCGTCGCCGCCGAGGAAGGTGTCGCCGTTGGTGGCCTTGACCTCAAACACGCCATCGCCCACATCGAGGATGGAGATATCGAACGTCCCGCCGCCCAGGTCGTACACGGCAATCCGTTCCTCGCTCTTCCTGTCCAGGCCGTAAGCCAGCGAGGAGGCGGTTGGTTCGTTGATGATGCGGAGCACTTCCAGCCCGGCGATTTTCCCGGCGTCCTTGGTGGCCTGGCGCTGGCTGTCGTTAAAATAAGCCGGCACCGTAATGACGGCCTGAGTGACCGGTTCGCCCAGATAGGCTTCGGCGTCTTGCTTCAGCTTCTGCAGAATCATGGCGCTGATTTCCGGGGGCGAGTATTCCTTGCCGCCCATCACCACCCGCACGTCACCGTTGGGGGCTTCGCGGACCTCGTACGGCACCACCTTCATAGCCCGCTGAACCTCCGGGTCGCTGAACTTGCGGCCCATAAAGCGCTTTACGGAAAAGATGGTGTTCTTGGGGTTGGTAATGGCCTGCCGCTTGGCGACCTGCCCGACCATCCGCTCCCCGGTTTTGGGGTTGATAGCGACCACGGAGGGGGTGGTGCGACTGCCTTCGGCATTGGGGATGATGACCGGCTCGCCGCCTTCCATCACCGCCATTGCCGAGTTGGTTGTACCCAGGTCGATTCCGATAATTTTGCCCATAATGTCTGTTCACTCCTGCGGATGAATAAATTACCTGGCAACCCGCACCAGCGCCGGGCGGAGGACGCGGTTGCCAATCTGGTAGCCTTTACGAACTTCGGCGATAATTTCGCCTTCTTCGTGCTCTTCGCTGTCTTCGTGGCTGATGGCCTCGTGGAAGTTCGGGTCGAACTGCCCTTCGGTGTTGATGGGCATTACGTTCTGGTCTTCCAGTATCTTGTTCAGTTTACGCTGGACCAGCCGGAACCCTTCAACCCAGCCCAGCACCTGCCCTTCCAGGTCCTGGGGGACGTTCTGGAAAGCCAGGTCCAGGTCGTCCAGGGCGCTGATGACGCCTTCCAGCACCTCGGCCTTGATGCGGTCGCGGGTGAGCTTCATCTGCTCTTCCTGGCGACGTTTGAAGTTTGCCAGTTCTGCCGCGGCTCTCTGCCAGCCTTCCAGGTTGCGGGCGGCTTCCTGGCGCGCCTGCTCCAACTGCTCTTCCAGGCTGGGTTCCGGCGGTGCTTCCGGCTCGGCGGGCGCTTCGCCGGATTCGGCCTCTGCCGCCGGCTGGGCTTCTTCGGTTGATGTCTTTGCCGGCGCGTCCACGCCGTTGGGAGATTCTACCGGTTCGGTCGCCGGCTGTTCGGGTGTTTCTGCCGCTTCCGATGCCTCCACAGGTTTGCTTTCTTCATTGGTTGCTGGCGGAGTTGGCTTCTGTTCTGTCTTCTTTTTTCTTGCCATCGCTTTCCTCTACGTTGTTAGTTGGTGAGTTTGGGAGTTGGAGAGTTGGAGAGTTAAGGAGTTAAAGAGTTGGAGAGTTGGAGAGTTATCGACTTCCAATCTCCAATCCCTAATCTCCAATCTCCAATCTCTAATCTCCAATCCCTAATTTTCACAGCCATACAGGTCGTACAGCAGGTCGCTCATCAAGCGGGACATATACCGCACAATCGACACGGCCCGTCCGTAGGTCATCCGCACCGGGCCGACCACGCCCATTGCGCCGGTCAGCGAGTCGCCCACACCGTACCGCCCCAGCACAATGCTGACATCCGACAGCTCGCGCCACTGGCCTTCGCCGCCGATGATGATGTGTACGCCGCCTTCCTTGAGCACCCGTTCGACCAGCTGGTCGACCAGCCGGCGCTCTTCCAGTGCCCGGATGACCTGCTGGATACCTTCCTGCTGTTTGAATTCCGGCTGGTTCAGGATGTTCAGCAGGCCATCGTGGTAGATGTCACTGCTCCGGCGGGCGTCGATGCGCTGCATGGCACTGGATACCACCTCACCCACCTGGGCGGTCAGGCCGGTCTGGTTGGGCAGAGAGGCGGCAATCCGGGAGGCCGTGGCCTGTGCCCACAGGTCGGTGAGCCGGCGGGCTGTCCGGTGCAGTTCATCCTGGCTCATGGCCTGGTCCAGGGTCAGTATCTGCTGTTTGACCGCCCCGCCCTGAAGCACCAGAATCAGCAGGGCCACATCTTCCTGGATAGAAATCAGCTCCAGGTGCTTCAGGCGGCACTGCTCGCTCTTGGGCGCGGTGACCAGCGAGGCGTTGCGGGTGGCGTTTGCCAGCACCGCCGCGCTCAGCTTCAGCCACTGGTCCAGCTCCAGGCGGGCCTGGTGGAACTGGTGGCTAATCATCCGCTGTTCTTCCGGCGACAGGTCGGTCTGCTCCATCAGCCGTTCGACAAAGTAGCGGTATCCCTGCTCGGTGGGTATCCGCCCGGCGGAGGTGTGCGGCTGGGTAAGGTAGCCCAACTGCTCCAGCAAGGCCATCTCGTTGCGCACGGTCGCCGAGCTGACTCCCAAATGGTACGTTTCCGAGATGGTCTTGGAGCTGACCGGCGCGGCGGTGCGGACGTACTCCTGAACCACCAGGCGCAGAATGATTTGTTGGCGTTGAGTCAGGTCTTTTCGGGCCATTTCTTCTGCCTTTTTAGCACTCTCAATACCAGAGTGCTAAAAACCAGAAAAGATGATACCATAAAGTCGGAGGGAAGTCAAACAGAACTGTGGGGGAGGCCATCATTCCGGCAGGTCAATCAAACCGGCCCGCACCGCGGCCAGAACTGCCTGTGCCCGGTTGGGTTGCTGGAGTTTGTTCAGGATATTTTTGGCGTGACTGCGGATAGTCTCTTCGCTGACCACTAACTGTTCGGCAATCTGGCGGTAGGTGGCCGGGGTGGCCATCAGCTTGAGGACCTCTGTTTCGCGGGGGGTCAGGTGCGGGAGCGGCGGCTCATCGGTTTGCTGGCGGCTCATCAGAGACAGCAGACGGCGGGCCAGGTTGGGATGCAGGTAAGCCTCTCCGCGCAGAACGGTGCGGATGGCCTCAATCAGGCCAGCCGGTTCGATGTTCTTGATAACGTACCCGTCTACCGAGCCGGTGAGCAACTGCAGAACACGGTCGTTCAGCTCCACGCCGGTCAGGATGAGCAGTTTGGCCTGGGGAGCCACGCGGCGCAGGGCCGGCACCGCGGCTTCGCCGTCCATTTTGGGCATCACAAAATCCAGCAGAATCAGGTCGGGCTGGAGCTGTTGGGCCAGGGCCACGGCTTCCAGACCGTTTTCTGCTTCGCCGACAATTTCAAAATCCGGTTCCAGATTCAGCACCATTGCCAGCCCTTTCCGGACCACGGCATGGTCATCAACAATAAGGATGCGCACCGATTGTGTGGTCATCTGTTTCTCCGCTTTCCTGGAATAAGTTTGGAGCAGTAGGGACGTAAGAAGGATGGGATGTAAGTATTATCGCGGTATGGCATTATCGCCTTATCGCCCTACCGGAATATCGCAATATTTTATTTTTTCTCTCTCCGGTCCGGTTCCAGAGGGATTTCCACCACAATCTGGGTGCCCCGTCCCGGCTGGCTGAGAATCTGGCACTCCCCTCGAAGCGTTTCTACCCGCTCGATGATGCCGCGCAGGCCAAACCGCTCCCGGTCCTGGTGGCGCGACAGCACCAGTCTGGGGTCGAACCCACAGCCTTTGTCGCGAATGCTCAAAGAAACTTTGTGGGGTTCTATGTACAGGTACACGCGGGCCAAATCGGTTTGGGCATAGCGGGCCGCGTTAGACAATGCTTCCTGGCAGATGCGGTACAAACTGCGCCGGATGAGACTGGGCAGGGTGTCGAACCGGGTGTCGATGGAAAATTCCACGTTGAAGCCGTGCCCCTGCGCCACCGAATCGACGTATTTCTGCAGGTCGGCCATAAACTTCTGCCGGTTCAGCTCCGAAGGCCAGATGTCCAGAATAGACTGCCGCACCTCGCGGCGGGTGTACTCGGCCAGGTTGCGTATTTCCAGCAGTTCCTTTTTGACGGTTTCCGCCTGGTGCGGCAGGAGCTTGACACAGGCGTCCAGGCTGAAGACCAGCCCAAACAGAGATTGGGCCACCGTATCGTGGATGTCGCGGGCAATGCGGTTCCGTTCTTGCTCCACGGCCAGCCGGCGAGTGCGGTTGATGGCACTGAGCGCGGCGGCCCCCTGACTGACCAACGCGGTCAGGGCGACCCACTCTCCGGCGCTGGCACTGGTGTGGTGCTCCGCTTCTACCAGCAGACAGCCCAGCAGTTCGCCCGCGTGGACCAGCGGCAGAACCAGCCACTGCCCCGCCCCCAGCCAGTTCTGCAGGGGATGCTCCTCCGGCAGAAGCTGGCCGGTTTCGGTCCACTGGGTATGCCGGGTCTCCAATATCCGGGCCAACGGACTGCTCTGGGCCGTCAGCGACAGGGAGAAAGAAGCTCCGGATGGCTGTCGTTCTGCCGCCGGGTACTGCCGCCAGCGGTCTATTTCTGTCTGGCCGGGGTTGACCAGCCCCAGCACGGCCCGCCGGAAATGCAGGTCATCCACAACGGTTTTCAGGAGCTTTTCCTGAACGGTCTGGGGATTGGAGAGGCCCTGAAGCACCAGGGTCATTTCATGAATGGCGTTGAGCTGGTTGTAATCGGTTGTTAAAATCCGGTACTGCCGCGACACGTTCTGCCAGGCGGTATGAAGCTGTCCGGCAGATTGCTGAAAGTGCTGGAGACCGGCGGCCAGTTTGCCCACCAGAAAGAGAAGCAACCAGGCTGTGCCTATCTGTCCGGCGACCAGCGGCCAGCGGGGCGGCAGGCCAGACCGGCCGGCAAACCAGACCAGCCCCCCATACAGGCCGGCAAACAGCAGGCCGCTCCATCGTCCGGCCCGAATGAACGGGGCGGTGAAGAGGGGGGTCAGGGCGTAAAAGAAGTAAGGGCTGACCCCGTCGCCGGTGGTCCAGAGTAAAATAACGGCCAGCCCAATTTCGCCGGCCAACAGCAGAGGGACACGCTGGAGCAGAGACAGCCATTCCCGGTGCCGGGCGGTTATCAGCAGGGATACGGCGGGTATGCCGAGAAGCCACGCCGCCTCGGCAGAAGACAGGGCCGGGACAAAGAAATATGCCCCCACTGCCAGCAGGAGGCTTCCCCAGCGATACACCAGCAGGGCGTCGGACCACCAATCCAGGCTGTTTTCAGGAGGAAGGGGTGAATTTATCTCTTCCGCGAGATGGGCAGGCATGCAGATTCAATCCTTTTGACTCTATGAAAATCTTAGCCAACTTTCTGATTTTGGCAAGCGCTGAGGGGAATCCGCAGCGCGGCGGCAGAAGGTAGTATTGAGCCGGACTTTCTCCCCCGCGCGGGGGAGAAAAAGACTCCCCCCAAGGGGGAGATTTTTTCCCCACCAGAGGGGACAACATTTGTCCGGAAATCTGCTAAACTAAAGACATTCCGGTGTCCGAACTCGCGCCTGCACACATTCTTACCCCCGCTGACCAATACCAATACCGCAACCGGTTACCAGGGCTGATTGGTGGCTGTATGCCGGTTTTATACCAAATTTAGTGTTTCCAGATTTATTTTTAACCAAAGGAGGTTACCTATGAGTGCTGAACTGGAACCCACCGTCCATCCCGAAGCCGAACGGGAGGTAGAGATTCTGGCGGCAGAGAAGGAAGTGTACCCGCCGTCGGAAGAGGTGGTAGCCAGGGCCAATGTTCCCAACTATATGGAAGTCCGGGAAGAGGCCAACAAGGATTTCATTGCCTTTTGGGACGCGCGGGCCAAAGAGTTTATTGACTGGTACGAACCGTACGAGAAGGTGCTGGACGACAGCAACGCGCCGTTCTTTAAATGGTTCGTCGGGGGGAAGACCAACATTGCCCACAACGCGCTCGACCGTCATGTGCATACCTGGCGGCGGAACAAGCTGGCCCTCATCTGGGAAGGGGAAAACGGAGAGCTGAGGACCTTCAGCTATTTCCGGCTGTGGCAGGAGGTGAAACGTTTTGCCAATGTTCTGCGCAGTATGGGGGTCAAAAAAGGCGATACGGTGACCATCTACATGGGCCGCGTGCCGGAACTGGCAATTGCCATGCTGGCCTCGGCCAAGATTGGGGCCATTCACAGCGTGGTGTACGGCGGCTTCAGCGAGCAGGCCCTGGCCGACCGGATTGAAGATGCCCAGAGCCGGGTGCTGGTTACGTGCGATGGGGCCTGGCTGAGGGGAAAAACGGTCAATCTGAAAGACATTGCCGATGAGGCCCTCAAGCGCAGTCCGGTGGTGGAAACGGTGATTGTGTACCAGCGGACCGGGCAGGAAGTCAATATGGAGCAGGGCCGCGATTACTGGTGGCACGAGCTGATGAACCTGCCCATCGCCAGCCCGCGCTGTGAAACAGAGGTGATGGATGCGGAAGACCCCCTCTTTATCCTCTACACCAGCGGCACAACCGGCAAACCCAAGGGGGTTCTGCACACCTGCGGCGGCTACCAGGTGTACATTGCCACCACTCTGAAATACGCTTTCGACCTGAAAGATGAGGACCGCTGGTGGTGCGCGGCAGACCCCGGCTGGATTACCGGTCACAGCTACATTGTGTATGCGCCGCTTATCCTGGGGGTCACCGGCTTTATGTACGAAGGCGCGCCCAACTATCCGTACCCCAACCGCTGGTGGCAGTTGATTGAAAAATACGCCATCAACGTGTTCTACACTGCCCCCACGGCTATCCGGGGACTGATGCGCTTTGGGGAGGCCTGGCCCAACCGTCACGACCTGAGCAGTCTGCGGCTGCTGGGTACAGTGGGCGAACCCATCAACCCCGAAGCCTGGCGCTGGTACTACCGGGTTATCGGCAAGGAGCGATGCCCCATCATCGATACCTGGTGGCAAACCGAAACCGGCGGCTTTATGATTACCCCCACCCCGGTAGTGCCGCTCAAGCCCGGCAGTGCCACCATCCCCTTTGCCGGTATCGACGCCGACGTAGTGCGCGAAGACGGCACTCCCTGCGACCCCAACGAGGACGGCTACCTGGTGGTCAAGCGTCCGTGGCCCGGTATGGCCCGCACCGTCTGGGGAGACCCGGACCGGTATGTGGCCCAGTACTGGTCGGAGTTCAAAGCGCAGGGCTGGTACTTTACCGGCGACAGCGCCCGCAAGGACAGCGACGGCTACTTCTGGATTATTGGCCGGATGGATGATGTCATCAAAGTCAGCGGCTACCGTCTGGGGACGGCAGAAATCGAAAGTGCTCTGGTCAGCCATAAGGACGTGGCCGAAGCCGCGGTCATCGGTGTGCCGGATGAGCTGAAGGGCAACGTGATTTACGCCTTCTGCATCCTGAACGCCGGTGTGTCCAAGGATGATGGTCTGGTGGACGAGCTGAAACAGCACGTTCGCCGCGAAGTTGGCCCCATTGCCGTTCCGGCGGCTATCGAGTTTGTCGATAGTCTGCCCAAGACCCGGAGCGGCAAGATTATGCGGCGACTGCTCAAAGCGCAGGTTCTGGGACAGGATGCCGGCGATACCAGTACTCTGGCAGACTGACCCTGCTGTTTTTCCAATTCCCTGTTCGTAGGGCGGCAGAATCGCCGCCCTACCCCCACTACCAAGAAAGGAGAGAAGCACCATGGGGGAAAAAGAAAGAGAGGATGCCCGTCGATACTGGCAGGCAAACATCCGGTTAATTACCATTCTGCTCATTATCTGGGCTGTTGTATCGTATGGCTTCGCCATCATCCTGGCCCCGGTACTGAACAGTATTAACCTGGGGCAGGTCCCTTTGGGATTCTGGTTTGCTCAGCAGGGGTCAATGTATGTCTTCGTCATCCTGATTTTTGTCTATGCCAAGCTGATGGACAAAATGGACCAGGAACATAACGTGCAGGAGTGAGGCAACCATGAGTACTGAAGTCTGGACATACTTGTTGGTCGGGTTAACCTTTGCCGGTTACCTGTATATTGGCTATATGAACCGGGTGCGCGACACCAGAGGCTTTTACGTGGCCGGGCAAGGGGTACCGGCCATTGCCAACGGCGCGGCCACTGCCGCGGACTGGATGTCTGCCGCCTCCTTTATCTCGATGGCCGGGCTGATTTCCTTTCTCGGCTACGACGGGGCCATTTACCTGATGGGCTGGACCGGCGGCTACGTTCTGCTGGCCTTGCTGTTGGCCCCCTATCTGCGCAAGTACGGCAAATACACCGTGCCGGACTTTGTGGGCGACCGCTACTACTCCCAGACGGCCCGTGTAGTGGCCGCTATCTGCGCCATCTTCGTGTCCCTCACCTACGTAGCCGGGCAGATGCGCGGGGTGGGCATCGTCTTCAGCCGGTTCCTGGGCCTGCCCATTACCGGCGGCATTATCGTGGGGATGGCGATTGTGGCCTTCTTTGCCGTGCTGGGCGGGATGAAAGGCATTACCTGGACCCAGGTGGCCCAATATTCCGTGCTTATCCTGGCCTTCCTCATCCCCTCCATCGCCCTGGCCGCCCGCCTGACCGGAATGCCTATTCCCCAACTGGCCTTCACCTTTACCGACATCGTCCCCAAGCTGAACCAGATTCAGATGGACCTGGGGTTGGGGTCCTACGTAACCTCTCATAAAAATATGATTGACGTGCTGGCTATCACCCTGGCCCTGATGACCGGAACCGCCGGCCTGCCACACGTGATTGTCCGCTTCTACACCGTGCCGTCGGTGCGGGCCGCTCGCTATTCTGCCGGCTGGGCGTTGCTGTTCATCGCCATTCTGTACACCACCGCTCCCGCCCTGGCCGCGTTTGCCAAGTTCAACCTGATTAACACCCTGAACGGCGTGTCTGTACAGGATGTGCAAACCCGCCCCGACCTGGATTGGGCGCGCAAGTGGGAAACCACCGGCCTGCTGAGCTTTGAAGATAAAAACGGTGACGGTGTTTACCAACTGACCAAAGGAGATACCAACGAAATCAAAATCGACCGCGACATCATCGTCCTCTCTACGCCGGAAGTAGCCGGACTGGCCGGCTTTGTGATTGCTCTGGTGGCCGCCGGTGGTCTGGCCGCGGCCCTGTCAACCGCATCCGGGCTACTGCTGGTGATTTCCAGCTCCCTTTCCCACGACATCTACTACCGCCTTATCAATCCCAACGCCACCGAACGCCAGCGAATGATTGCCGGTCGAACCGTTATCTTCCTGGCGATTCTGGTGGCCGGCTACTTTGGCATCAATCCGCCCGGCTTTGTGGCCGAAGTGGTGGCCTTTGCCTTCGGGTTGGCCTGCGCCAGCTTCTTCCCCATCATCCTGCTGGGTATCTTTGACAAGCGAACCAACAGCACCGGTGCGGTCTGGGGAATGATTATCGGCATTACCTTTACCGCGGTGATGATTCTGCTGATGCGCTCTACCAAACTGCTGGGCACTGAAGCGCCTATCGTCACCTCCTTCCTCGGTATCAGCGCCCAGGGGATTGGCGTAGTCGGGATGATTTTGAACTTTGTGGTGACTTATGTGGTCTCCCGTGCGACCAAAGAGCCGCCGCAGGAAATTCAGGATATGGTTGAATCTGTGCGTATTCCCAAGGGGGCCAAGGAAGCCGTTGCCGCCCATTGATACCACCGACCGGCCATACAGCCAGCGTCTTTCCCTCCTCTTGTAGACCGCCGTAAGGCGGGCGTGGCGGGGGCGGTTGCCGTCCCCGCCACAATCCTGTACCAAAAACGATGATGGACATAGTTAGAACATACCCGCCGTTTACCTATCTCAATGATGAAGAGTGGACGCGCCTTCAGCAGTCCATCATTTTACAGCGCGTCCCCGCCGGAACCGTTATCCTCCAGCAGGAAGGTCCCCCCAGCCAGTACCTGTACGTTATCCGCCAGGGCGCGGTCCGGTTTGTTCGCCAGAACCAGCCGGTCCTGCTGTTGGAAGAAGGCGACTTTTTTGGCTATCCTTCCCTGCTGAGCGGTAAATCACCCACCGTCAACGTAATTGCCGACGAAGTAACAGAGCTGTACTGCATCCCCAAGCCCGTTTTCTTTGACCTGGTCCAGAACAGCCGGTTCGCCGAGTTCTTTTTGAAAGGCCTCAGCGAACGCCTCCGCCACCAGGCCGACAGCCGTACTCCGGCCTATCTGGTCGGCGATATGACCGCGGCGGTGGAAACACTGGTCACCCGGCCACCGCTGTTTGTGGGCGTCAATGCGACGGTAGGTCAGGCCGCCCAAGTGATGCGCTCGGCATGGGTCAGTTCTGTACTGGTGCAGAGCGACCCGCCGGGCATCCTCACCGACCGCGACCTGCGCAACCGCGTTCTGGCCGAACAGCTTGGTCCCAACACCCCTGTTACCCAGGTGATGAGCTGTCCCCTCAAATCTGTACCCGCGGACACGCCTATCTCCGGCGCCCTGCTTTTTATGCTGGAGGAAAACATCCACCACCTGCCGCTGACCCGGCAGGGAGAAATTATCGGCGTGGTTACCGATACCGACCTCCTGCGCCACCAGGCCAGAACACCGCTTTACCTTTTCAAGCATCTCCAGCAGGCCCCCACCCCGGAAATTTTGACCCGCTACGCCCTGGACATTGCCGGGACGGTAGAAATGCTGTACCAGGGCGGCCTGAGTCTGGACAAGATTGGGCAGGTGGTTGCCAGCCTCAACGATACCCTGCTCCGCCGTTTGCTGAAGCAGGCCGAAGAAGCGTTGGGGCCGCCGCCAACACCCTACGCCTGGCTGGTTTTCGGTTCCGAGGGGCGGATGGAACAGCTCCTGCTGACCGACCAGGACAATGCCCTGGTTTACCAGGACGACACGCCAGAGGCGAAACAGTATTTTACCACCCTGGCCGGTCAGGTGGTCGACCAGCTCCTGCAGGCCGGTTTTCCGCCCTGCCCCGGCGGATATATGGCTACAAACTGGTGCAAACCCCTGCCGGAGTGGGTCGACCTGTTCCAGCGGTGGGTCAATACTCCCAATCCCGACGCCCTCCTGCAAACCGCCATCTTTTTTGACTTCCGGCCCGTGTTTGGGGCATTATCTGTTCAGCCGCTGGAAAATATTATCGCTTCATCGGGCCGGCAGAGGATTTTTCTGGCCCATCTGGCCCAGGCCGCGGTCAAGTTCCGCCCGCCGCTGGGGTTCTTCCGCCGGATTCGCGACGAAGAGGGGCGGGTCGACCTGAAGATGGGGGGCATTGCCCCGGTGGTCAGCCTGGCGCGGGTGTATGCGCTGGAGGCCGGAGTCACCAGCCGCGCCACCCTGACCCGGCTGGACGAGGCGGCCCAGGCCGGCACCCTGAGCCGCGAGGGGGCCGAAACCCTGGCCGAAACCTTCCGCTTCCTGCTTCGCCTGCGTTTGCAGGCCCAGCTCCAGCAGGTCCAGGCCGGCCAACAGCCAACCAACCAGGTGCACCTGGACAGCATCTCTCCCCTGGAGCGCCGCCATCTGAAGGACTCTTTTTCGGCTATCCGGGAAATGCAGGAAGCCGTTGCCCACCGGTTCAATACCACAATGCTGGGGTGACGTACAATGCAGAAGTACCAAAAGAAAGGCCGGCAGTTGGTCGCTCTGTTTATCGCTGGGGTGCTGGTTTTCAACTTTCCCCTGCTGTTCCTTATCAATCGACCGGTAATGGTGGGCGGAATTCCGCTTTTGTACCTGGGTATTTTCCTGGCCTGGACGGTAATGATTGTGATGATGGCCCTTATTATTGAGCGGTAGAGGAAAATTAAGGGGTAAGGAGCGGGGCATACTTTGCCGTACCCCGCCCCTGATACCCCAAACAACAGCAGTATTCGGCTCAGCTATGATGGGATACACCTGGTTTATTCTGCTGGTGGCGCTGGGATACATCGGCGTGCTGTTTGCCATTGCCTATTACGGCGATAAACGCGCCGACGCAAACCGCAGTATCATCAGCAACCCCTATACCTACGCCCTGTCTATTACGGTGTACTGCACGGCCTGGACGTTTTACGGCAGTGTGGGCCGGGCCGCCAGAACCGGCATCGGCTTTCTGCCCATCTACATCGGGCCAACGCTGATGGCCGCTCTGTGGTGGTTCGTTCTGCGGAAAATACTGCGCATCAGCAAAGTCAACCGCATTACCTCCATTGCCGATTTTATTGCCTCCCGGTACGGCAAAAGCACCCTTCTGGGCGGGCTGGTCACCATGATTGCCGTGGTGGGCATTGTGCCGTACATTTCTCTGCAGTTAAAAGGCATCTCCACCAGCTTCACCGTTCTGCGCCATTATCCCCAGATTGTCATGCCCAACTATGTGCAGAACGTTCCCTTCCTCGGCGACACCGCTTTTTACGTGGCTCTCCTGCTGGCGATTTTTGCTATTCTGTTCGGCACCCGCCACCTCGACGTGACCGAGCACCACGAAGGGCTGGTGGCGGCCATTGCCTTTGAGTCTGTGGTGAAACTGCTGGCTTTTCTGGCCGTAGGGGTGTACGTAACCTACGGCCTGTACGGCGGTCTGGGCGACCTGTTTGCCCGTACCCAAAATTCGCCCGATATGGCCCGCCTGTTTGTCATGCAGGACAGCTACGGCGACTGGGCCTGGCTGGTTCTGCTTTCCATGCTGGCTATCCTGTTTCTGCCGCGGCAGTTCCAGATGTCCGTGGTAGAAAATGTCAGCGAGCGGCATCTGAACAAAGCCATCTGGCTTTTCCCGCTGTACCTGCTGATTATCAACCTCTTTGTTCTGCCCATTGCCTTTGGCGGCCTGCTTCACTTTCCCAACAGCACCGTAGACCCCGATACCTTCGTCCTGACCGTCCCCATGGCCGAGCGGCAGTTTGCGCTGGCAACGCTGGTGTTCATCGGCGGGCTGTCTGCGGCCACCAGTATGGTGATTGTGGCTACCGTGGCCCTCAGCACTATGGTTTCCAACGACCTGCTGATGCCCATCCTGCTCCAGTGGGAGTTTATGGGAATTGCCAAACGGGGCGATATTGGCGATGTTCTGCTGTTTATCCGCCGGATGGCGATTATTGCCATCCTGCTGTTCAGCTATATTTACTTCCGTCTCATCGGCGAAAGCCAGGCCCTGGTTTCCATCGGCCTGACTTCCTTTGCCGCGGTGGCCCAGTTTGCCCCGGCTATTCTGGGCGGAATGTACTGGAAGAACGGCACCCGCGTTGGCGCGCTGGTAGGCCTGACCGGCGGCTTTATTGTCTGGGGATATACCCTGCCCATCCCTTCCCTGGTGGAGTCCGGCTGGTTGCCGTCCTCTTTTATCACCGATGGACCGTTGGGGCTGACCCTCCTCCGGCCGTACGCCCTGCTGGGCCTGGAAGGGTTGAATCCCATCACCCACGCCATGCTGTGGAGTATGCTGGTCAATGTCAGCGGGTATGTTATCGGCTCCCTGCTCAGTTCGCCCAGCGTGCTGGAGCACAGCCAGGCCACCCTGTTTGTGGATGTCTTCAAACATTCGCCCACGGTAGAGCAGGCCGCCCGGTTCTGGCGCGGCAGCGCGTCGATAGAAAATCTCCGCACCCTGCTGAGCCGCTTCCTCGGCCCGGCCCGCACCGACGCCATCATGGCCGATTATGCCCGCCAGCGGGGCCTGGACTGGAACCGGTCGCTCAACGCGGATGCGGAATGGGTCAACTTTGCCGAAAAGCAGTTGGCCGGGACCATCGGCGCGGCCTCGGCCCGGATTATGATTGCCTCGGTAGTAAAGGAAGAGCCGCTCTCGATTGAAGAGGTGATGAGCATTCTGGACGAAACATCCCAGCTTCTGGCCTACAGTATGGAGCTGGAGCAGAAATCGCGGCAGTTGGAAGAAGCCACCATTGAACTGCGGGCGGCTAACGAACGCCTGCAGGAACTGGACCACCTGAAAGATGAATTTATCTCCACCGTCACCCACGAACTCCGCACCCCCCTCACCGCCATCCGGGCCTTTGCCGAAATTCTGGAAGACAATCCCGACCTGGACCCGGACCGCCGCCATCACTTTGTCTCTATCATTCTCAAGGAAAGCGAACGGCTGACCCGGCTGATAAACCAGGTGCTGAATCTGTCCAAGATTGAATCCGGCAAAATGGAATGGCAGCCGGCCCCCATCAATCTGGTGGAGGTCATTCACGAAGCCATCCACACCATCGGCGAGGCCATGTTCCGGGAAAAGAACATCACCCTGGAGCTGGATTTGCCCGCCTCCGTGCCGCCCGTCATCGCCGACCGGGACGGGATTATCCAGGTTTTGCTGAACTTGCTTTCCAACGCCATCAAGTTCTGCAGCCCGCAGGCCGGCTGGATAAAAGTCAGCCTCCGCCACCGCGACCATTACCTGCGGGTTGAGGTGAGCGATAACGGGCCGGGCATCAAACCGGAAGACCGGGAAATCATTTTTGAAAAATTCCGGCAGGTGGGCGACACCCTGACCGACAAACCGCAGGGAACCGGTCTGGGTCTGCCCATCTGCCGCCACATCATTACTCATTTCAACGGCAGAATCTGGGTAGAAAGCGTGCCGGGGCAGGGAGCAACCTTCATTTTTGTCTTACCGGTGGCGGCTGACCGGCCCCGGCAGGCCGACGAAGCCGAAGCCCGAATACCCACTGCCCCAGACGTACACCAACTTTGACCACAGGAGGATTTACCGCGTGACCAAAAAAATTCTCATCGTGGATGACGAGGAAAACATTGTTGTTTCGCTGGAGTTCCTGGTTGAACAGGCCGGCTACGAACTGCGTGTCGCCCGAAACGGCGAGGAGGCCCTCCAGCAGGTAGCCGACTTTCATCCCGACCTGGTTCTGCTGGACCTGATGATGCCCCGTATCAACGGGTTTGAGGTTTGCCGCCGAATCCGCCAGAACCCGGACTGGAAGGACATCAAAGTGGTTATGCTGACGGCCAAAGGCCGGGAGGTGGAAGTCGCCAAAGGGATGGCTGTGGGGGCCAATGATTATATCACCAAACCGTTTTCAACCCGCGAATTGATGAGCCGCATCGCCGAAATCTTAGAGCAATGAACCGACAGGGTGTAGAAATTCTGCTGGTGCTGGGAGGCATTTTCCTTTTTCTGCTGGGTACAGGCCTGGCCTGGCTCCTGGCCCCTTATATGAGCCGCGAGCAGTTCATCATGGCCGAACTGCTGGTCGTCTTTCTGCTGATTGGGGTGGGATTTGCCGCCAGTCTGTTCTACGAGGCCTATGCCACCAATCTCCGCTGGCTGGCCGAGGCCATTCGCCTGGTGGCAACGGTCAACCCGGCCCACCGGGTAAAGCCGGAAGGCCCGCCTGTAGTGCGCCAGCTGGTGGAGGCGGTCAACGACCTGGCCGAACGCTTCCAGACTATGCAGGAAAACCAGAGCCGGCAAATTCAGCAGGCACAGGCAGAGCTGGAAAATGAGCGCAACCGTCTGGCCGCGCTCATGTCGGACCTGACCGCCGGCGTTTTGGTCTGCAACATGGAGGGGCAAATCCTGCTTTACAACAACCAGGCCCGCCAGCTCCTCACCGGAAGCACGCCTACCGCCGGACAAGGAGTAGGGGCCTGGGTTGGATTGGGGCGGTCGGTGTTTGGCCTGATTGACCGGCACGCCATCAACCATATGCTGGAAGAACTGGCCTACCGCCAGCAGAAAGATTACCAGAACCCCCTGGCCCACTTTGTGACCACCGCGGCCAACGGCCAGCTCATCCGGGCCAGAATGGCCCCCATCTGGGACCAACAGCAAGCCATGACCGGCTTTGTCCTCACCCTGGAAGATATTACCGGCCGCCATTTGAGCAGTCTCCGCCGCGATGCCCTGCTTCAGAGCCTCACCGAAGGCATCCGGGCCTCGCTGTCCAACATCCGCACTGCCATTGAAACCATCCAGCAGTACCCCAATATGACCCAGGACCGGCTGGACCGCTTGCACCGCGTCATCGCCGACGAGGCCCTGGCCCTCAGCCTCAAGCTGGATGAAGCCACCGGCAAGTACGCCGCAGACCTCAAGGCCACCTGGGAGCTGGCCGAAATGATGTCCAGCGACCTGCTGTGGGCCATCCAGCGCCGTTTTGAGGACAAGCTCGGCCTGAACACGTCGCTGGAAGGGGCGGACGAAAATCTGTGGCTCAAGGTAGACAGCTACCTGCTGGTGCAGGCCCTGCAAGCCCTGGCCCGGCGGCTTCAGGAGCAGTTTCAGCTCCGGCAGGTCACCCTGCGGCTCAGCCGGAGCGGCCAGATGGCGGCCCTGGACCTGGCCTGGCCCGACGATGGGCATATCGACACCGAAACAATGTGGCTGTGGCAAAACGACCCCCTGACCACGGATGACGATATGCCGGCCATTACCCTGCAAGAGGTGGCCGAACACCACGGCGGTGAGGTCTGGTTCCAGGTAGACACTGCCGGCAAGCTGGCTTTTTTCAGAATCCTGCTCCCCACCACCCAACCGCACCAGCCGCGCCTGATACAGCCCACCCAGGAAAGCCGCCCGGAATATTACGACTTCGACCTGTTCGACCGGTCGCGTTCGGCGTCGGAGCTGGACCGGCAGTCTCTGGCCGACCTGACCTACACCGTCTTTGATACCGAAACCACCGGTCTCAACCCCTCGGCAGGGGATGAAATCATCTCTATCAGCGCAGTGCGCATCGTCAA
>RFJV01000385.1 GCA_003694775.1 Chloroflexota bacterium
AAACGGCTCAAGGACGTTAAAACGTCCTGAAAATGAGACCCGGAGGGCGCTTCAGCGTCCTTAAGCCTTTCAGCCCGGCGTTTTTAACGCCGGGCCAACTTTTTTGCAGGTGCGGCACGCTCCTACTGCTCGCCGGTCTCCCCGGCCAGGCGCCGGTCGGCCAGCCGGATGTATTCCGGGTCGATTTCATAGCCCACATACTTGCGACCGGCCCGCACCGCGGCCACGGCTGTTGAGCCGCTTCCCATAAACGGGTCCAGCACTACATCGCCGGAGTAGGTGTAAAGCTGGATGAGCCGGTACGGCAGTTCTACGGGGAACGGCGCAGGATGTCCCACCCTGGTCGCAGACTCCGTGTTCATCTCCCAGACCGAGCGAGTCCAGGCCATAAACTGCTCTCTGGTGATGGTGTTTTCCTTGCCTTCCGCCTTTTTGCGCCGGAACGAGCCTTTGCAGAACACCAGGATGTACTCGTGCGTGTCCCGCAGAACCGGGTTTGAGGCCGACATCCAGCTTCCCCAGGCCATAGACACCCCTGCCGCGGCCCCTTTGTACCAGATAATTTCCCCCCGCATCAAAAAGCCAAGTTCCATCATCATTTGCGAGATGTAGTCCGACAGCGGAATGTACGGCTTCCGTCCCAGGTTGGCCACATTGACGCAGGCCCGCCCGCCGTAAACCAGCACCCGGTATGTTTCGGCAAAGACCCGGTGCAGGAACTCCAGGTACTCGGCCAGAGACAGGTCCTGGTCGTACGCTTTGGTGACATTGTACGGCGGTGAGGTGACCATCAGGTGGACGGAGTTATCGGGAATTTCGGCCATCTGCTCCGCGCTCTGGCAGAGAATGCGGTTTTCCAGACTGGCGGGGAAGGGATTGTCCGGCACGGGCGGTTCGCGGCGCGCCGGCAGGTCGGCATAGAGCCGGGAATTGTAGTAAATGGACGAGTCGTGGCTGATTCGGGAGGAAACGCCAAAACGACTGGTACGGGAACCTTTTTTCATCAGCCTATTCTTCCACCGTAACGGTGACTTCCCGGAATTCGTACCGGGCCATATCGGGCAGTTGAATGGTCAGCCGGTAGCTGGTACTGTACCGGGGACACACCTCTTCCGTGCCCGAAGCCGGCACGGCCCGGCCTTCGAGCTGGACAGATGCCGCGCCGCTGACCTGCCACACCAGGTCGGTGCATTCCCCGCGGGTGATGGTCGGCGGGTCGGCCTCAAATTTAACGTCAAGCTGGCGCGGTACCGGCGTGGCCGTCGGGCCGGAAACGGCGGTGGCGGTCGGTGAAGCGGTTGGCAGGCGGGGCAGTTCCGCAGAGGTAGGGGTAGCGGTGGCCGCGGGCCGCACCGCCGGCAGGGTGAACACCACGGTAGGCGTGGGGGTGCGGGTAGGCACAGATGTTGGGGTGGGAACGCGGGTGCTGGTTGGTGTGGGCGGCGGGGTGGCGGTATCGGGAGGCGGCGTGGGCAGGAAGCTGGGGAGGGTGGGGGTGGGGGTGATGGTGGGAGTCGGCGGGATGGGGGTCGGCGTGGGCGGGAACAGGACGTCTGCGGGCAGGGCCAGCACCAGCACCGCGGCCACGCACGCCAGCATCACAAAACCGGCCAGTATTCCCACCGTCAGCGCCTGGGAGCGGGTCATCATCCCCCCTATCAGTCCGCCGTCTGTCCGGGCCAGGCCGATTCGTAGGCGGCGATAATCTCATCCATCTGCCGGTCCAGAACCGGGTCGACCACCTGCCGGGCGGGGTCGGCCATGTACCAGGCCACAATTTCGCGCGCCCCCACCGAAAAGGGAATGGACGCGGCAAAGCCGGGCACCAGCCGCTTGATTTTGGTGTTGTCGAAAATCATACTGTGCGACTTGTCGCCCAGCAGATTGACGCCCCATTCCGGGTTGAAGTGGGCAATAAAATCGGACGGGATATGCACCAGCCTGGCCTCGACCCCGGCGGCTGAGGCAACGGCCTGAAAAATCTGGTTCCAGGTCAGCAGTTCATCGGAAGTGATGTGGACCGCATCGCCGATGGCCCGGCTGTTGCCCAGCAGTCCAACAAAGCCTTTGGCAAAATCCCGGTGGTGCGTCAGCACCCACAGCGAGGTCCCGTCGCCGTGGACAATCACCTTTTTGCCCTCCCGCATCCGGTGAAGTACGGTGTACCCGCCGTAAAACGGCAGTTTGGTGCAGTCGTAGGTATGGGAGGGGCGGACGATGGTCACGGGGAATTTTTCCTCCCGGTAGGCCCGCCACAGCCGCTCCTCGCAGGCAATTTTGGCCTGCGAATAGGCCCAGACCGGGTTATCCAGCGGTGTGGATTCGGTTACCGGCAGGCTGGCCGGTGGGGTCTGGTAGGCCGAGGCCGAGCTGATGAAGATGTACTGGCCGGTCCGGCCCCGGAACAGGGCCAGGTCGGCTTCGATGTGTTCCGGGGTGTAGGCAATCCAGTTGACCACCACGTCGAAGGTCAGCGTACCCAGCGCCTGCCGGGCCGACTCCCGGTCCCGGATGTCGCCGGTCAGCCGGTGCGCGCCCGCGGGCACAGGTCTGGCCGACTGTCCCCGGTTGAGCAGGTACAGGTCGATACCTCGCTCCACTGCCAGCGCCGCACAGGCAGAACTGATGACTCCTGTACCACCAATAAAGAGTACTTTCATGGTTTCAATCTCCCTCTCTCCAATCTCCTAATCCCCTAATCTCCAATCTCCAATCTCCTAATCTCCAATCCCACTTCACCAATCCGACCAATCCGTGTATAATATCAACCGTCCATTCATCCTGTCTTTGATGATACCACATTACACAAAAGGAGAAAAACAATGTTGCTGAAACAACCGGTAGTGGATGCTCTCAATGCCCAGGTGGTAGAAGAGTTTACCGCGTCGCTTCAGTATCTGGCGATTGCCCTGTATTTTGACCGGGAGACCCTGCCCAAACTGTCCGAATTCTTCCATCTGCAGGCCACGGAAGAGCATGGACATGCCATGAAGCTTCTGCAGTACATCAACGATGCCGGCGGTCAGCCGGTGGTGCCGGCCACCAAGCCGGTAAAGAATGAATTCAGCTCTGCGGAAGAAGCGGTCGAGCTGGCCCTGAACCAGGAACTGACGGTCACCGACCAGATTAACAACCTGGTGGATGTTGCCATTGAGCATAAAGACCACCTGACCCGGCAGTTCCTGCAGTGGTTTGTGACCGAGCAGTTGGAAGAAGTTTCCACAATGAGCGACCTGCTGAACGTGGTGCGCCGGGCCGGAGACAATCTGTTCCGGGTAGAAGAATACCTGGCCCGCCATCCCCACCCCGAAGCCGCGGGCGGGGGCGGCGAAGCGGCTGAAGCATAAACGGTTGTCCGGAATAACCACAAACGGTCGTTATCCAGATGGATAACGACCGTTTTTCTTTCCGCAGTCACCCCTGCCGTGCTACGCCGCGCTGGTCGTGCCGGAACTGCCAGCCGGCAGGGGCAGGGAAGGGCAGTGCACCCACAGCGCCGCGGCCAGCTCCGCGCCGATAATCTGCTCCTGCCGGCCCACCTTCAGGCGAAGCGGGCCGTTGAACGGCTCCCGGCTGACCAGTTCAAACGGTGTTTCCGGGACCAGGCCAATCCGGGCCAGGTAGCGCAGTTTTTCCGGCTCGTGGGTTTTGACGCGGGTAATCTTACCGGCTGTGCCCGGCGGAATGACCGTCAGCGGCACGTCGCCCAGGTCCGGCATTTCCCCCTCGCGGGTGGGGATGGGGTCGCCGTGGGGGCAGGTCTTCGGATACCCCATCAGCTCATCCATACGGTCCTCGATTTCCTGGGTGACCCCCTTGTGCAGGGCGTCGGCCTGAAAATGCACTTCCTCCCAGCCGAACTTCAGCACATCCACCAGAAATCGTTCGACCAGCCGGTGGCGGCGGATATGCAGAAGCGCCACCCGCTTGCCCGGCGGGGTCAGGCGCACCCCCTTGTAGGGCAGATGGTCTACCAGCCCGCCCTTGTGCAGGCGGCGCACCATCCGCACCGTGGCCGGACCGGACACATTCAGCCGGTCGGCCAGCGCGGTTGTACTGACCCACATCCGGTCCTGTCCCAGCCGGTAAATTTCGGCCAGGTAGTCGCGCATGGCGTCGCTGATTTGGTCGTCGGGTAAAGGAATGGTTTGTTTTCTGGTCACGCGGCACAGCCTCGGCGAGTGATTGAGAAGTAAACTATAACATTAAACCGGTAATTTGTAAAAAATTTTTATAAAAATTGACCCGCCGGCTATGCCGGAAGCACAAAAATCCGCCCGGCGATTTCCCGCCCCAGGGCCTCGATGCGGTCTTCTATTTTTATCATCAGCGGCCCCTGGTAGGGAGCAATATCATCCAGAGTCAGGTCAACACCGGGGAAGAAGCCTCGCTGGGCCAGGTAGGTCAGCAGGACAGTTTCCTCGTAAGCAATGTACGCCAGCCGGGCCGACTGGCCGATTTCCAGGTCGGTCAGCGGAAGGGCGGCCAGTTCCGGGATATTGCCTTCGGTGTCGGGGATGGGTTTGCCGTGGGGGCAGTCCGGGGGATGGTTCAAAAACGCGGCCAGGGCATCCGCCACCTCGGCATCGGTGGCGTGCTCCAGCCGGCAGGCGTAATC
>RFJV01000386.1 GCA_003694775.1 Chloroflexota bacterium
CGCGGCAAGCTGGACGGCGAAGTCGATTTTCCGGGCCACCGAGGCGCCGAACCAGGGCGCGCCCCGGCGCAGGCCAATATCCGCGGCCTCGATGGCCGCGCTGATAATTGTTTCCAGGGTGGCGTCGGGGTGCAGGGCCTCGGCCACCGCGGCGGCTACGGCACAAGCCGCGGAAACGGCCACATCGGTAAAGTGGGTAGGCGTGCAGGCAATGACCGCGTCCTCGGCCGCGGCGGCTGGATTGGCGGGATGAATCAGGCCGATGGGAGAAATCCGCATCGCGCCGCCGTTGGTGTCGCCCTGGAGGCCGGTGTGGTGCGGGTCAACCCCGGCTTTGAGCGCGGCCACCGCCCGGCGGGTGCTGGGTCCGATGTACGGCGAATGGTCGCCGTCTACCTGGTCGTACCAGTTGAGGATGGCCTGGGCCGCGTTTTCCACGGTAATCTGCCCGTGGGTGATAATGGTCTGGGCCAGGGCCATCGCCTGCTGGGTGTCGTCGGTGACCTGTCCGGCTCGCAAGCCAGCGTGGACGGGGTGGTCTGCCGGCGCGTCAACCAGCCGGTCCAGCCAGCCGCCGTACAGCTCCACCGTCTGGGTTGGGCGGAAAGCGGCCGGCATTCCCCAGGCATCGCCGAGGGCCTGTCCGTACAAACCGCCCAGGATGTGCCGGTACAAATAGGTTTCAATTTCCATTATCCTGCTCCATGTTCTTGTTCCAGCTTGTCCTGGAACTTACGGGCATTGGCCGCAAGCTGAGCCTGCCGGCGAAGGTTGTAAATGACCAGGGCGGCAATGGTCACAAACGGCGGAATCATTTCGATGTACTGGGGCGGCACGTTGAGCGTTCCCATCTGCGCGCCCAGGGCAGTAGCCGCGCCAAAAATCACGGCCGCGATGACCGTACCGATAGGGTTTCGATTCCCCAAATAGACCGCGGCCAGGGCGATGAAGCCGCGTCCGGCGGTCATATTGGCCTGGAAGATGGTCAGGTAGCCCATGCTCAGGTTCAGTCCCCCCAGGGCGGCCAACAAGCCGCTGAGGAGAATGGCCGTATACTGCACCCGGCGAACATTGATACCCACCGAAGCCGCGGCCTCCGGGTTCTCACCGACCGCCCGCAGATGTGCCCCGAAAGGCATACGGTACAGCACAAACCAGACCAGTACGGTCAGCACCAGGGCGGCGTAGGTCATGATATTATAGCCGGTCATATTTTCGGCGTTAAAGAGAACGCCCAGCACCGGAATCCGGTTCACGAAGGGGATGACAATATTGGGCAAGGCCGGGCTGGCCAGGGTGGAGGTGCTTCCCTTGTCGCCGGTGAGGGCGAACATCACAAAGACCGTTCCCCCCTGAGCCAGAATGTTGATAGCCAGCGCGGCCAGGATGATGTCTGCGCCCAGCTCCAGATGGACAAAGGCCAGAAGCCAGGCCAGCACCAGCGACACCAGAATGCCGGCCAGCGCGCCCAGCCAGGGATACACCCACCCCGGCCATCCGGGGAACCACTGCGCCGAATACGCTCCTACCACCACTCCCAGAAAGGCCGCGACCAGCATCAGCCCTTCCAGGGCAATATTGATGACCCCCGCCAGTTCGGAAATCAGGCCGCCCAGGGCCGGTAAAATCAGCGGGGTGGAGATGCGGATGATGGTGGCAATAAAGGCCACGGTAAAAATACTGCCGAGAACAGTATCAAGCGACATGAGCGGCCTCCGAATGGTCTGCCGAAAGCTCCTGGGGGAGTTTGCGCCGCATTCGCCACTGCTGAATCAGCGGCAGAACTCGCTCGGCAGTAATCAGGATAATGATGATGGCCTGAATAATCAGCACTACCTCGCGGGTCACATCGGAGGAGCGTTCCATAATCTGTGCGCCGGTACGCAGATAGCCGTAGAAAAGACCGGCCAGGGGCACAGCCTTGGGGTCGTTGCGGGCCAGCAGAGCCACCACGATGCCTTCAAAGCCAATGCCAAAAGAGATGTTGAGGGTCAACTGCTTGAGAATGCCCATCGAAAGGTGCGCGCCGGCCAGTCCGGCCAGAATACCGCTGACCGCCATACTCAGGGCAATCACCCGGCGGGTGTTGATGCCGCCGTAGCGGGCAAATTTCAAATTATCGCCGACCACCCGGATTTCGTAGCCCAGGGGGGTGCGGGTCATCAGAAACCAGGTGGCGACCACGGCGATGATGGTCAGAAAAAGGGCAATGGTGACCCGCGTTCCGGGGATAACCAGCGGCAGAACCGCGGTTTCCGGGAAGAAATCGGTGGCAATGTAGCCGTAATCCGGGTTGCGAAGCCACTGGATGAGCAGGAGCCGATAAATCTGCACGGCAATGACGTTCAGCATCAGGGTGCTGACAATTTCGTCGGCGTTGACGTAGGCTTTGAGAATACCGGGAATCAGGCCCCAGACAAAACCTGCCCCTGCCGCGGCCAACAGGGCCAGGGTGATGTGGATAAAGGCCGGGGCCGAGGTGTGCAGGCTGATGATACCGGCGGCCAGTGCGCCCAGATAAATCTGCCCCTCCGCACCCAGGCTGAACTGTTTGGCCCGGAAAACAACGGCCACGGCCAACCCCACCAGAATCAGGGTAATGCTGTCTTCCAGCCAGTTACCAAAACGGTTGATACCTCTGATTTTCAGACCGGCCTCAGTCCAGGAAATTTTGGGTAAGGGGCCGGTCAACAGCTCTTTGAACGCCTGCACCGGTTCTTCACTGACCAGCAGGGTAATCAGAAATCCCAGGGCCAGGGCAATCAGAATCACGGCCAGGATACGGAAAAATTCCATCAAGTACTGTTTTTGTTTCTGGCTCAAGGTCATTGCAGTGTCTCGATTTCATCAGGAGATTGTTGCTTCAACCCCAACATGTACAGTCCCAGTTCTTCCTCGGTAATATCGGGGCCGTTCTGGAAAATGCCCACAATCCGGCCTTTGAACATAACGGCGATACGGTCGGCCAGGCTCATCACTTCGGCCAGGTCCGCAGAAATCAGCAGAACCGCCTTGCCTTCATTCCGTTTCTGGACAAGCTGTTGGCGGACAAATTCCGCCGCGCCGATGTCGATGCCGCGGGTGGGCTGGGCGGCAATCAGCAGAGCCGGCTCCGAAGAAAATTCGCGGGCCACAATCACCTTCTGCATATTGCCGCCCGAAAGCGACTTGACCGGAGATTCTTCCGATGCGGCCCGGATGTCGAACCGGTGCATCAGGTCGCGGGCGTGCCGGCGAATCAAGCGCGGATACATAACCCCGCGGCGGGTAAAGGGCGGGCGAAAATACCGGTCGACCACCAGATTATCGGCGATGGAAGCGTCCAGGGCCACACCGTTGGTCAGCCGGTCTTCGGGAATGTGGGCCACGCCGGCCTGCCGCACCTGCCGGGGGCCTTTCCCCAGGACCGGTCGCCCGTTAACCAGGGCCTGGCCTGTGGTGGGCGGTTTCAAACCGCTCAGCACCTCGGCCAGTTCGGTTTGCCCGTTGCCTTCCACCCCGGCAATTCCCAGAATTTCTCCGGCATACACATTAAAGCTGACCTCCCGCAGGAGGGGGCGTCCGGTTTCGGAAATATAGCTCAAATCACGAACCTGGGCCACTGCCGGCCCGCGCTGTTGGGGGGGCTTTTCGATGCGGAACAGGACTTTGCGCCCAACCATTAACTGGGCAATGTCGGCCTCGGAAACATCGGCGGTTCGCAGAGCCTCGCCGGTCACCTCCCCGTGACGCATCACCGTGACCCGGTCGGCAATTTGTTTGACCTCTACCAGCTTGTGGGTGATGAAAATGACCGTTTTGCCTTCGGCGACCAGCCGGCGAACGGCGCGGAACAGGTCGGCGGTTTCCTGGGGGGTAAGCACTGCGGTTGGCTCGTCGAGGATGAGCAGGTTGGCCCCGCGGTACAGGGTTTTGAGGATTTCCACCCGCTGGCGCATACCCACCGGGGTGGCTTCGACCCTGGCTTGCGGGTCGACCTGCAGGCCGTAGGTCTGGCTCAGCTCCGTGGTGAGCCGTGCCGCGGCCTCAAAGTCAATGAAACGGCCGCGCCGCGGTTCCTGGCCCAGCACAATATTCTGGGCGATGGTAAAAGAGGGGATGAGCATAAAGTTCTGGTGCACCATACCAATGCCCAGGTCGATGGCTTGATGGGGGTTCTGGATGCGGACGGGGCGTCCTTCCAGAAAAATCTGGCCGGCGGTGGGGTGCTCCATTCCGTAGAGAATTTTCATCAGGGTAGTTTTACCGGCCCCGTTTTCCCCAACCAGGGCGTGAATTTCCCCCTTTTCCACGGAAAAATGCACCCCCCGGTTGGCAACCACGCCGTTGGGGTAGATTTTGACGATGTCTCGCATTTCGACAAAAGGCGGCATTGGCGGCTCCTGTAAAAAGGATGAAAGCGGAGGGATGAAGGCGGAAAGAGGCTGTTGGGCCACTGCCTGCAGTGACCCAACAGCCTGCAGATACGGGGCCGGAACTTACTTAAAGGCCGTATCTACCACAATTTCGCCCTTGATGATTTTCTGCTCGGCTTCGTCAATCATCTGCTTGATGCTATCAGGGGTGTACTGGTCGTAGTACTTGTTGCGGGCCAGCCCTACGCCGCCTTCGGCGATGCCCAGGGCTTCAATCTGGCCGTACGGGAGTGTGCCTTCCAGGTGCAGTTTCAGGGCACGGAAGAGGGAGTTGTCTACGTTTTTCATCATCGAGGTCAGGATACGGGCGGCCTGGTCGGGGTCGGCATCTTCGACAATGAGGGCCTGGTCGGAGTCTACGCCGATGGCGTAGTGCCCGTCTTCTGCCGCGGCCTCAAAAACGCCCTGTCCGGTGCCGCCGGCAATCTGGAAGACAATGTCTGCGCCCTGGCTGTACTGGGCTTTGGTCAGCTCCTTGCCTTTGGCCGGGTCGTTCCAGCTATCGGCAAACTGGCGGATGACGGTAATATCGGGGTTGGTGTCTTTGGCGCCCTGCTCATAGCCGACCATGAAGTCCAGAATAACCGGGATTTCCTGCCCGCCCACCGAACCGATGATGGGGTCGGGGTTGATGCCTTCCAGGTCGGTGTAGGTGGTCATGGCCGCGGCATACACCCCGGCCAGGTAGGAACCTTCGTTCTGCTTGTACAGCACGGAATAGACATTACCGCACTGGCACTGGTCGTAGTTGACCGGGGCGTCGAAGATGATGAACTTTTTGTCCGGGTGCTGGGGAGCAACTTTTTCCAGGTAAGGGGCCATCTGGAATGTGCCGACGATGAAGACATCGTAGTCTTCATTTTCGGCGGCATCAATCAAGGCGGCTTCCCATTGGGTTTCATCCAGACCGGCCTCGATGGTTTTGGTTTTTACGCCCAGCTCCTTTTCGGCCCGGTCCATGCCGCGCTGGGCCGAGTCGAAGAATGACTTGTCGCCCAGAACACCGTTGATAAGCAGGACAACCTTCAGCGGCTCTCCGCCGCCGGCACTGCCGCCTTCGGCTGGTTTTTCTGCCGCGGGCTGGGCGCTTCCACCGCAGGCGGCCAGCAACAGCAGACCCATCAGAACAAGCAGGGTAAAAATAGTGGTGCGTTTCATCTGTTTCCTCCTTTAACTATTCAACGATAGAATTTAGTTCACCCAGCGTTGAAACGCCGGGCTGAAAGGCAAAAGGACGCGGCTCATGTATCGTACGCGTGCTTTGTAAGGGCGACCGGCCGGTCGCCCTTACAATAATAAGCACTTGTTTTACACATGAGCGAAGGACGCTGAAGCGC
>RFJV01000387.1 GCA_003694775.1 Chloroflexota bacterium
CCGCAGTTGTTGCAGTAGGCAATCCCCGGACGAATCAGACGTTTTCCACAATGGGGGCAGTTATCCATTTGTTTTCCCTTTGTTCGTGCGGTTTAAACGGACAGAGTCAGGGGGAAATGGTATCTGAATTATATCACAGAACAGGGGAAAAAATCAATGGGGGTTGGGAAAATAATCGTAACTGTTCAGCCGTCCGCGAATTTTTCGCGGATACACAAATTTACGAATTTACGAATTTACGAATGGACGAGCGGACGTAAAACGTACCAGGGAAAAAGCCGGTTTCCGGAACAGCTTGCAAAATCTGAGCAGATACGTCCTGCTTACCACTACTGCCGGCGACGTTAGTTATTCGTGAATTCGTGTTTTATTCGTGGACGGCTGAGCAGATACAAATAATCCATATCTGCTCAGGAGTCGGACAGTCCCTGGCGGGGCGACATTGAGGGATAAAATTTTTGCAGGACAACTGCTAGCAGTTGTCCTGCAAAAACGCTATTTTCAGAGGGGAATCCGTGGGGCGACATTAATGTCGCCCTACAGAGGCTATTTTATACGAGGAGCGCTATCAGCCCTTCGTGGACGGGCGACGGCCAGGATTTCACTTTCCGTTGCCGGGCCGGACCATCTCGACGTACTCGTTTTTTACCGGGGCCGCGGTTTGCAGTCCCAGCCGCTCCAGGAGTTCGCCAATCAGTTCGGCCTTGTGGAGGGCGTCTTTAGCCGACCAGGTGCGGCTCTTGATTTCCAGGTACAGGGTGTCCTTTTCCGGGACAACCATCCGGTCCAGGTTGATGGCGAAATCGGTTTCCTTGTACAGCACGTGGCACCGCTGGCGGTGTTTGATGACTTCCCGCTCCTCAACCGGTTTGAAGTACTCCCGGTAGAAGCGCAGACTGTGCCCCGCAGTGGCGGTGTAGCGGGCGCGGGTCAGCAGGATGGAGTGTTCGTATTCCTTTTCGCTGGTTGGCCCCATCAGAGTCATTGTATAGAAGGTTTCCAGCAGGTTGCCTTGCTCGTCCCGGATTTCATCCTCCCGGAAGCGGAGCCGGTCGGTATCGTGCTCCTTGAACAGGAAATAGGTGTCGTACTGGTCGCGGCGCGATGGCTTGTAGGCGGTCAGGCCGGCTTCCTGCAGACGGGTGTGCAGGTCGAACGGTTCATCCAGCCGGACTTTGACCTGGATTTCAAACGTTTCCTGGGGGATGAAGTCGGCGCTGATTGCCAGGAGCTTGGAGAGAATGCTTTCCTCGCGGGCCATCAGGAAGGCGTCTATCTGGCGGGCAATCTCGCCGGCCTCCGACAGGATTTCCGGCTCGTCCAGGGTGAGCAGGTTGCGGTGCCGCATCAGCACCCGCCCGTTGACGATGACATCGCGCACGTCGGTGGCCTTGCTGGCGTAGACCAGCCGGGAGTAAACAGCTTCCGGGTCCCGGTGGAAGTGGGGAAGCTGGTGGGTGCGGTCGGTGGAGATGATGGCGATGTCGGCTTTTTTGCCCGGCTCCAGCGAGCCGGTCAGGTGGTCAATGTGCAGGGCGCGCGCTCCCTCGATGGTTGCCAGCTCCCACACTTTGCGGGCCGGCAGGAGGGTCGGGTCGCCGAACACTCCTTTTTGCAGAAACGCGGCCAGGCGAACTTCCTCGAACATATCCAGGTCGTTGTTGGAGGCCGGGCCGTCCGTCCCTATGCCGACATGCAGGCCCAGATTGACCATCTTGGACACGGGTGCGGTTCCGCTGGCCAGCTTCATATTACTGCTGGGGCAGTGGGCTACCCCGGCGTTGTGCCGGTGGAGGGTGTGCATCTCGCCATCTTCCAGGTGTACGCAGTGCGCGGCGATGACCTTGGCCTGGAACAGGTCGTACTGGTCCAGCCAGGGGACAACCGTCATTCCGTACTGGGTGCGGCTGTTTTCCTGCTCCAGAGCGGTTTCGGCTACATGAATGTGGAGCGGTACGTCGTATTCGGTGGCCAGCCGCACGCACTGCCGGAGCATATCCGGAGTGGCCGTATAGGGCGCATGCGGTCCCACCGCCGGTACGATGAGGGGATGGTCCAGCCATTCCTCAATGAAGCGGCGGCAGTACTCCAGGCTTTCGTCGTAGTTGGTAGCGTCTGGGGAGGGAAACTTGAGAATGGTCTGGGCCAGAACGGCACGCATGCCGGCCTCGGCGGTGGCGCGGGCTACTTCGGCTTCGTTGTAGTACATATCGCAGAAGGTGGTCACGCCGGAACGAATCATTTCCGCGCAGGCCAGCAGGGTGCCGATATAGCAGAAGTTGTTGTTGACGAACTCCCGCTCAACCGGCATCATATAGCCGTACAGCCACACGTCCAGGCGCAGGTCGTCCGCCAGCCCTCGGAGCAGGGTCATCGGGACGTGGGTGTGGGCATTTATCAGGCCGGGACTGATAACGCAGTCCTGGCAGTCGATGATGGTTTTGGCCTGAAAGGTTGTTTCCAGTTCCGGGGCCGGTCCCACGGCCACAATTTTGTCGTCCTTTATCGCCACCGCGCCGTTGGGAATCAACCGCCGCCGGGCATCCATCGTGACCACGTAGCCGCCGGTTAACAGCAGGTCAACAGGTTGAATGGGCATAGTATCTCCTAAATAGTTTGTGAGTTGATGAGTTTGGGAGTTTGTGAGTTGGATGGTTTGTTAGTTTGGAGTTATCAATCTCCCAATCTCCAATCGCCAATCTCTAGTCTCCCAATCTCTAATCTCCAATTTACAAAACGAGCCAGGGCAAAACCCCCTGGCTCGTGTGGAGGGACTGGCTATCTCCGGCAGATATTCAGGCAGAAAGCGGGGGGTTACAGGTCCCACTTGTCATCGTCATCGTCCAGAACTAGCTCATCCTCATCGTCATCCAGGAACAGGTCCTCATCTTCTTCCCAGTCCAGGTCCTCGTCGGTATCCAGCAGTTCTTCGTCTTCCCATTCCTCCTCGTCCAGCTCCACCAGGTCGTCGAGAACCTCGTACGTCAAGCATCCTTCCTCTGGGTCGTAAATAATTGCCCCGGAGGTACACAGCCGGTTTTCGTTGTAGATGCAATCGGTTGCTTTGCAGGTAACTTTCGTCGCCATCAGATTTTATCCCTCAAACGAAAAATATTGATTCACATAACGCAGGTTAAACATCGAACCAACAAAGATGCCGCTCATAATCACCGCCGATGCCACACACCAGTAGCAGATAGCCAGGATAACGTACAGCTCCAGATAGGTCAGGTAGGCGGAGAAGAGCACCCCCACCAGCGATGCCCCAAAGATTGCCAGGCCAATATAGGGAGACAGGTTCCTTTCCACGCTGGCCGGGTGGTTCTGGGCAATCAGAAGCGCCAGCAGACCCAGGTAGATTACCAGCCCGTAAACCGGCATTGGAATGCCAAACAGGCTGGCATAGGCACTGTTCTTGACCGTTTCACAGCCGTGCGACCCGCCGCAGGCCAGAGTCGCGCCAGGGGTGGTGTAGCCCCACAGCAGGTACGCCGATACACCTATCCCGGCGATAGACAGAATAATCAGTAAAACGTAAACCACCATCCCCCCGACCGGCAGAGCCAGGCCGCGAGGGGCGGTCTCGACAGCGGATTTGTTCATTGGGCCAGCTTCAGCTCCTGTTCAATCAGGCTTTTGAATACCTCGTAAGGCTGGTTCCCCTCAACCCGCCGGTTGTTGATGAAGAAGGTCGGGGTAGCCTTTACGCCCCGGTTGCTGGCGGCCCGACGGGCATTCTCCAGGTAATCCTGGTACTTCCGGTCGCGCAGGCACTGCGAGAACGTGTCCTGCTTCAGCCCCACTTCCCCGGCCAGAGAAACCAGACTCTGCGGGCTGTAGTCAATTTGCCCTTGCTTTTCGTACAGCAGGTGCTCGTATTCAAAGAATTTGCCCTGGTCGTGGGCGCACAGGGCCGCTTCGGTAGCCAGGCCCATTGCCGGGTTGCCCAGGTAGTAAGGATGAATCACAAACCGCACTTTTCCCGTTTCTATGTAGTCTGCTTCCAGCAGACCAAATGTGTCGAGCACAAAGTCTCGACAGTGCGGTCAGCCAAAGTCCGAAAACTCGGTGATGGTTACCGGCGCGTTGGCATTTCCCAGGGATGGAAAACTGCTCTCATCCACCGAAACCTGCCTGGCCGATTGAGTCCCCAGCCAGACCAGCCCGGCCACCAGCAGAACCGCCCCTGCCGCCACGGCTATAATCAGGCCCGGAGAAATCACTCCCTGGCTTGATTTTTTCGCTGATACCTTGCGTCGCTGTTTGCTCAAGGTTTGTCTCCTCTATTGTTCATTCCGCCAACTATCCGGCGGTTGGCAGAAGTTTAACCAAAATCACCCACTCAGTCAAGTAGCCAGACCTCAACTGCGTCCCCTGCCGGCAGATAGGTGGTCTCTTCGGGGACCACCACCAGGCAGTTGGCCCACACCATCGACGACAGGATGCCCGAACCCTGCACCTGCACCCCACTGCCGCGGGTGGTTACCCGGAAGGTATCCCCGTCCCGGCGCACGTAGCCCCGCATAAAGTGACGCCGCCCGCTGTTGGTCACATCCTCCTCCAGCCGGGCGACCAGCGGGAGACGCTGGATGTTGGTTTGCCCGCCCAGCTTCAGGATGGCGGGTCGGGCAAAAACCTCAAAGGCTACCATCGAGGCCACCGGATTGCCGGGCAGACCAATCAGCGGGACCTGCCGCGTCTGGTGGTGCAGAACGCCAAACGCCAGCGGTTTGCCCGGCTTAATGGCGACCTGCCAGAACTGCATTTCTCCCTCCGCGGCCAGGACGTTCTTTACCACATCAAAATCGCCCACCGACACCCCGGCGGAGGTGAGAAACAGGTCGATATTCCGGGCCAGCCCGGCCCGGATTTTAGCGGTCAGGTCTTCCACCGTATCGCGGGCAATGCCCAGCATCACCGGCTCGCCGCCGTATTTCTGCACCAGCGCGGCCTGGGCGTACTCGTTGGAGTTGCGGATTTGCCCCGGCCCGACCGGCTCGATGATGTCCACCAGCTCGTCGCCGGTTGCCAGAATGGCGACCCGCGGGCGGCGGAAAACGGTCACCTCGGCCTGCCCGATGGCCGCCAGCACGCCGATGTCCTGCGGACGCAGGCGATGCCCCGCTTGCAGAACAACCTGCCCCTGCCGGATGTCTTCCCCCACCGGCCGGACATTGTCGCCGGTACGGACCGGTTTGAAGACCAGCACCTCGTCATCGGCCAGAGAAAGGCCGGCTGGCGGGGAAATGTGCTCGCTGGTTTCCTCGAACCGCACCACGGCATCGGCTCCGGCGGGCATTGGCGCGCCGGTCATAATCCGGGCCGCCTCGCCGGGCTGGAGGTGCACCGTCGGCGCGGTGCCGGCGGGAATGTTGGCCCGGACTTTCAGCCGTACGGGCTGTTCTTTGGACGCGCCGCGCGTGTCTGCCGCAACGACCGCGTACCCGTCCATCGCCGAATTGACAAACGGCGGTACATTGATGGCCGATACCGCGTCCGCGGCCAATACCCGGTGGTAGGCTGAGGTCAGGGGAATGGTCTCCGTGGAAACCGGCTCAATCTGCGACAGGATGGTTTCTATGGCTTTTTCTACAGGAATCAGGGAAGATGTTTTTTTCATTTTCTCTCGACTACCTGAATGGCTTGGTCTGGTGCTAGTATACCATAACCGGCCTGTTCGTCAACCGGTTGCCGGATTTTATGGCGACTCCAAATTTGACGAAAACGGTATTCGGCAATAGAATTACCCAACCGGTCAAATCGCCGCACTGGTGAAGCGTGAGGCGATTTTTGTTTGCGCGTCAGCCGGTAAAAACATAAAGTAAACCATATTAGCCCAAAACTGGGCCGTCCGCGAATAAAGTACGGCTGTGTGAATACAGCATGGTCATTCCTGTATTCGCGATAACTTCGTGGACGGTGCCATTGCAGAAATCGAAATAACAGCGAAGGAGTATAGAACCATTATGGACGCCATTGAACTGCAGGCAGAAGTACGAGAGGCAACCAAGGGGCACGTCAAGCATCTGCGCGAGCAGGGGTATGTGCCGGCAGTGGTCTACGGCAAATCTGTGAAGTCAACGCTTATCCAGGTTCCGGAAAAAGCTCTCAACAAAGTCATTCGCCAGGCGGGGACGCACCAGTTGATTTCGCTCAAGATTGGCAAGAAGAAGCCCATCCTGACTCTGGCCCGCGATATCCAGCGAGACAGTCTGAAGCACAACGTTCTGCACGTAGACTTCTTTGCCGTCACCGCCGGACAGAAAGTGACCGCGGAAGTCCCGGTGGTCTTTGTGGGCGAATCGCCCGCGGTGCGCGACCTGGGCGGCATCCTGACCCACGGTCTCGACCAGGTAGAAATTGAGTGCCTGCCCAAAGACCTTATCAATTCAATTGAAGTCGATTTGAGTTCGCTCACCCACTACAACGACACCATCACCGTTGCCGATTTGCAGGTCCCCGATACCATCACCATCCTGTCCGAACCCGAATCGGTCCTGGCCAAGGTAGAACCGCCGCGTGTCGGTGAGGTTGCCGAAGAAGGAGAGGAAGAAGCTCCTGCGCCGGGCGAGCCGGAAGTACTGACCGCCTCCAAGAAAGAAGCTGAGGAAGAATAAAGCGGCTGTTTGGGGAAGGGTGCGTCCAGAATTCCTAAAATTCTGGACGCACCCTTTGGGGAACATTCCAGACCCACAAAAAAACCGGGTATGCGCCCGGTTTTTTTGTTGGCTTTATGCTTCATTATCTTGGCCCAACCAGCTTGACCTGGTAGCCTTCTTTTTCCAGAATTTCTTTCAGCTCGTTTACATCACCCCGACCGGCCCAGCGGTTGCTTCGCCGGTCCCACCAGATGCGCTCTTTCAGGATTTCCCGCAATCGTTCCCGCTC
>RFJV01000050.1 GCA_003694775.1 Chloroflexota bacterium
ACCAACTGTCAGGAGTCTTCGGATGGAAAAAGTATCGCGGCGAGATTTCATCAAAATAGGCGCAACCGTCACCGCCGCGGGCGCGGCAGTCGCCGCGGCGACCGGAACCCGGGCCTGGCTGGAAAACCGGGCCATCGCCGTGGGCAGTCAGCCGGCAGTTGCCGCGGCTCCGCTGGATGAAGAATGGGTGGTGACCACCTGCGCCATGTGTCCATCCGGCTGTGGCCTCAAAGTTCGCGTGGTCAACGGCAAAGCCGTTAAAATAGAAGGCAACCCCCTGCATCCGCTCAACCAGGGTGTCTGCTGTTTGAGGGGACAGGCCGCCCTGGAAGCCCTGTACAGCCCGGAGCGCCTGCCCCGGCCCCGTCGCCAGATGGGCGAACGCGGCAGTGGGGACTGGGAAGAAATTTCCTGGGACGACGCGCTGGCGCTGGTCGCCCAAAAACTGACCGACCTGCGGCAGAAGGGTCTGGCCCACACCGTGGCCTTCATGTACGGCGATACCCGCGGCCAGATGCGCGGCCTCATCCACCGCTTTCTGGCCGCCTACGGCTCGCCGAACGCCATTGCACGGCACAGCCTCGATGAACAGGCCGCCCGGCTGGGCATGTTCCTCACCCAGGGAGTCAACGGCATTCCGGTGTACGACCTGGCCCAGGCCAACTATGCCGTGGCCTTTGGCGGCAACCTGCTGGAAGCCAGCCGCTATGTGATGGGCTACCTGGGGACGCTGGCCTTCATGCGCCGGGGACGCCCCGTCCGGGGCAAGCTGGTGGCTGTGCATCCCCGCCTGTCGCTGACCGGCGCCAAAGCGGATGAGTGGGTCCCCATTCGTCCCGGCACGTATGCCGCCCTGGCCCTGGGGATGGCAAACGTTATCATCAACAGCAAGCTGTACGATGAAGATTTTGTCCGGGACTTTACCTTTGGCTTTGAAGATTTTACAGACGAAGCCGGCAACCTGCATATGGGCTTCAAGCGGCTGGTGCTGGAAAACTACCCCCTGGACCGGGTGTCCGCCATTACCGGCGTTCCGGCAGAAATCATCGCCCGCATTGCCGGCGAGTTTGCCACCAACCGCCCGGCCATCGCCATCATGCCCACCGAGCCGTACGGCATGGCCGCCGGCAACAGCCTCTACACCGCCATGGCCGTGCATGCCCTGAACGCGCTGGTCGGCTCTATCGACACGCCGGGCGGGGTGCTGGTTCAGCGCTTCCCCACCCTGGCCGACTGGCCGGCCTTCAGCCCCGACGAAGCCGCCCGCACCGGCCTGTCGCAACCCCGCATCGACGGGGCCGGCACCGGTGAACTGCCGCTGGCCCTTTCGGCCTACCAGAACGTGGCCGCCAACATTCTGGCCGACCAGCCGTACCCGCTCAATGCCCTGTTCCTGTACAATGCCAACCCCGTGTTCGACGCGCCCGACGGGGCACAGTTTGCCCAGGCGCTCAAAAAAGTGCCGTTTGTGGTCAGCTTTGCCTCCACCCTCGACGAAAGCGCGGCCCACGCCGACCTGATTTTACCGGCCAGCACCTTCCTGGAAATCTGGGGCGATGACTACCTGGAAGGAACCGGCTATGCCGGCGTGTCGCTCCGTCAGCCGGTGGTGGAGCCGGTTCACGATACCCGCAATCCCGGCGATGTTCTGCTGGCCCTGGCCGGGATGGTCGGCGGGCCGGTGGCCGAGGCTTTGCCCTGGCAGAGCTACCGCGAGCTGGTAGAGTACCGGCTTTCCGGCATCGAAATGGACAGCGAAAAGTTCCGGGAGAACGGTGTCTGGTCGGAGATGGTTTATTTCCACGCCCAACCCGGCAGTCCGGCCTGGAGCCGGGTAGTGGGCCGCGACCGGGTCAACGCGCCGCAGGATGGCCGGTTCGATTTCTTCTCCCGCGAGCTGTTCAACCTGCTCGACACACCGCCGGACGCGGCCTGTCTGCCCCACTTTGACGAGCCGCCGACGCTGGCCGCCAACCCCTCCGAGGCCGCGGCCTACCCCTTTGTGCTGGTCACCCAGACCCTCATCACCCAACCGCGCGGCTGGGACGGCATCATCCCCACTCTTCAGGAATGCTACGGCCTGCAGGCCAACCGGAAATGGTCCAGTTGGGTCGAAATCAACCCCCGCGCCGCGGCCGGGCTGGGCATCGAGGACGGCGATTTGGTCTGGGTAGAGTCGCCGGTGGGCAGGGTGCTGGTTCCGGCCCGGCTGTACGAGGGTATCTGGCCCAACGCCGTGTATCTCCCGCCCGGACAGGGCCACCGCACCCTGACCCGCTGGGGACGCGGCTCGCCCGATAACGGGGTGGTCGGCGCGAATCCTATCCAACTGCTGACCAACCGCACCGAGCCGCTCAGCGGCCAGGTAGCGGCAGTCCCAACACGGGTGAGAATCTACAAGGCAGAAGGAGACCTGACATGACGCGATGGGGAATGGTCATCGACCTGGATAAATGCTTCGCCTGCCAGAGCTGTACCGCGGCCTGCCGCATGGAAAACAACACCCCCGTTGCCGGCCCGGACCAGGCCGAGCGAGAGCGGACCATCTTGTGGAACGAGGTGCTTCCCTTTGAGGAGGGCGAGTACCCTAACGTCACCCTGACCTTCATCCCCCGGCCCTGCCAGCACTGCGACAACCCGCCCTGCGTGAAGGTCTGTCCGGTGCAGGCCACCTACATCGACGAAGAGGGGATTGTCCTGGTCGACTACAACCGCTGTATTGGCTGTCGCTTCTGCACCGTGGCCTGCCCGTACCAGGTGCGCTACTTCAACTGGTACGCGCCGGAATGGCCCGAAGAACTGAAAGAGCACCTCAACCCGGACCCGGAAGTGGCCCCCCGGCCCAAGGGTGTGGTCGAAAAGTGCACCTTTTGCGTTCAGCGCCGGCGCAAGGCCCGCGAACAGGCCGAAGCCGAAGGCCGGCCCTTTAACCCCACCGACTTTATCCCGGCCTGTGTGCAGACCTGCACCGGCAAGGCCCGCTACTTTGGCGACCTGGACGACCCGAACAGCCTGGTCGCCAAACTGGCCAAAAGCCCGCGCGCTTTCCGCCTGCAGGAAGAAATGGGCACGGAACCCAAAGTGTACTACCTGAAACAGGGGTGAAATGATGGACAGAACCTATCAGGAATCAGAACTGGAACGCACCGTCCTGTCGCCGCTTCGCCAGACCAGTCCGCAGTTCTGGCTGGCAATGGCCGTGCTGGGCGCAGTTTTTCTGTGGGGTGCGGTGATGCTGGTCCGGCAGTGGATTCTGGGGTTGGGGGTCACCGGGCTGAACCGGCCCGTCTATTGGGGTATCTATCTGGCAAACTTTGTCTTCTTCATCGGCATCAGCCACGCCGGAACACTCATCTCCGCCATTCTGCGGGTCACTCAGGCCGAATGGCGGCGCCCCATCACCCGCATCGCCGAGGCCATCACCTTTTTTGCCCTCATCCTCGGTTTGCTCCAAATCTGGATTGATATGGGCCGCCCGGAGCGGGTCTTTTACCCCCTCATCTACGGGCGCTTCCAGTCGCCGTTTTTGTGGGACTTCACCTGCATCGGCGTATACCTGCTCAGCAGTACCCTGTACCTCTACCTGCCGATGATTCCCGACCTGGCCCGCATGCGGGACCACATGACCGACGCGCCGGCCTGGCGCCGCCGGCTCTACACCCTGCTGGCCCTGGGCTGGCACGGCAGTCACGAACAGCATCGCCGGCTGGAAAAGGCCATTTCCATTATGGCTATCCTCATCATCCCCATCGCCGTTTCGGTGCACACGGTGGTTTCCTGGATTTTCGGAATGACCATGCAGCCGATGTGGCACAGCACCATTATGGGGCCGTACTTCGTGGTCGGCGCGATTTTCTCCGGCATTGCCATGCTGTTCATCTTTATGACCATCATCCGCCGGGCCTGGCACCTGGAGAAATGGATTGGCCCCAAGCAGTACAACTACCTGGGCATTCTGCTCCTGGTAATGAGTGCCTTCTGGGCCTACTTTACCCTCTCGGAATATCTGACCACCGGCTACGGCTCCATCATCCACGAGCAGGAAGTCCTGCACGCCAAGCTCAGCGAGGAGTACGCCCCCTGGTTCTGGGCCATGCTCATCTGCAACTTTGTCATTCCCTTTGCCATCCTCGTCTGGCGCAAGGGCCGCACCCCAACCGGCACGTTTATTGCCGCCCTTGCCATTGCCGTGGGGATGTGGATTGAACGGTTTACCATTGTCGCTCCCAGCCTGACCCGCCCGTCGCTGGGCTTTGAAAAAGTTCTCTATGCCCCAACCATCACCGAGGTTGCCATCACTGCCGGTTCGGTGGCCTTCTTTGCCATCCTGTTCCTGCTGTTCTTCAAGATTTTCCCGGCCATCTCGGTCTGGGAAGTGGAAGAAGGCGAGGCCATCGAGGTGGTGCACCGCCAGGCCGAAGCACTGGCCCGGCAAAAGGCAATTCTGACCGGTTCTTGAGGAGATGCACATTATGGGCTTCTGGATTGTTAATACTCCCGGTATCGGTTCCCTGATTGTCCTCACGGTAGGACTGTCCGTTTTCGCGGCTTACGTCTACATGGTTCGCTGGATACAAACGGCGCCGCCCGACCCGGTGGAGATTCGCGCCCCACAGACAGCCGGTGAACCGGAACCCAACGGTACAGGAGGCGAGTCATGAAAAAAGACCGGCTCATTACCCTGCTGGTGCTGGTGGCGGCAAGTCTGCTGGCGGCTTTGCCTGTTCTGGCCGACACGCCGGCCCGGCCTCCTGTCGCTGGCCGGTTTGTATCCGGCAGCTACTGCGTAAGCTGTCACACTCCCGGCGATGAGCGTCTGTCCACTGTGCTGGAATGGAGCGGCGGCATCGAGCGGGAATCTATCGGCCTGTGTGCCGCCGCGGCCCAGGTTCGGGAAGACATCTACTACACCGAGCGGATTCTGCTGGCGATTGACAACGCCCGTGCCGGCCTGCCCGCCCGTGCCAGCATCGGCAAGGCCGAGACCCAACTGGCCGCGGCCCGCGAAACCTACAGCCGCATGCTGGACACCCCGGTCAACAGCCTGAATGCCGTGGTCTCCGAAGGGCAAACCCTTCGCTACCGGCTGGGCAAGGTGTACACCCGGCTCAACCAGGCCGGCGAGGCCGTGAAACGGCAAAATGTGCTGATTGTGGCTGTCGTCGTAACCCTGGTGCTGGGAGTCGCCCTGGTTTGGGGGTTGGTCAATATCAACCGCTTCAGCATCAAAGGAGGAGGGAGCGACTATAAAATGCCGGGCTGGAAGACCGGGCTTTTTGTGCTGGGCGTGTTTGTGCTGTTTGCCCTGCCTATCTTCCGCGTCCCCGCGCAGACCATCGACAGCGCGGACGAGGATGCCCTGGCCCGGCAGGCCAGCCTGGATTCGGCTAACCGCGCTGCCGAAGCGGTAGACCGCGCCCTGGCCCGTTCATGGATGCTGGCCCGCGTGGGCGCCGAATGGGCCGAGACCAACCCCCAACAGGCCCAACAGGCCCTGGATGAGGCCCTGGCCGCGGCAGAGGAAATCCGGGCCCAGGGGCAGGCCCTCTGGGGCGAAACTCACGCCGTTCTTGAAGGCACGGTCGGCTCGCCCGCGGCCCAGGAGAAAGCCGTTCTCGCCGCCAGCCGGCTGACGGCCAACAGCCAGCGGGTGTGGAACCTGCGTCTGATAGCCGCGGAATGGGCTAAGGTAGACCCGGCCCGCGCCGAGGAAATCCTCAACACTGCCCTCCGGCTGACCACCGGCCAGAGCGGCCTGTACCGCGAACTGGACGTGCGCGGCATCGCCGTGACCTGGGCCGCCATCGACCCGGCCAAAGGCCTGGCCGTAACCGACCGGATTTACGACCCGGCCATCCGGTCCTGGGCACTGCGGGAAATTGCCGCCCTCACCGGCGATGGCAGTCTGTACACCCAGGCCGCAGAGGCGGCCCGTCAGGTGGACTCGCCGCTCTACCAGGCTCGCTTGCTGGCCCTCGTTGCGGCCTCCAGCGGGCAGACCGCGTTCTTTGAGGAAGCCGTGAGCCTGCTGGAGCAGGTCGACAATCCGGCCAGGGCCTACGCCCTGGCCGAGCTGGCCGCGGCTTCCGGTAATGGTTCTCTGGTGGAGCAAATTGACCGGGCTTATCCTGCCGCCCGTGCCTATGCCCTTTACCGGCTGGCCCAGTACGACGCGGCCTGGACCGAAACCGAAGCCATTCCCGATGCCATTGAGCGGGCGCGTGCCCAGGCCGCCATTGCCGCGGCCTGGGGCAACGTGGAGGCCGCCAACCGCATCACCGACCCCACCCTGCGCGCCCGTGCCCTGCGCGACATCGCCGTCTCCCGGCAGGATGCGGCCCTGGCCGGGAATATCGACTCGCCGTACTACCGGGTGCAGGCCCTGACCCGGCTGGAGCTGTACCCGCAGGCCGTGGAAGCCGCGGCAGAACTGCGCGACCCGTATCCCCTGCGCGAACTGGTGGCTCGATGGGCCGCGGTTGACCCGCAGGCCGCACGGGCGGTGGTCGACATGCTGACCCGCGAGGCCGACCGGGCCGAAGCAATGCGGGCCATCGCCGCGGCCACCGGCGACGAGTCCGATGTTGAGCGTGCCCTGAACCTGGCCCTGGCCGCCCGCATCCGCGGCGACGCCCTGGCCCCGGCAGAAGCATCGCTGGCCCTGGCAAAGAGCCTGGTCAGCCTGGATACCGGCCAGGCCGAAGCCGCCTTTACCCAGGCCTACACCACGGCTGTCGGCATCTCGACGCGCTATTAAGGCAGGACAGAAAGGGATAGGGAGGAAAGCACTCATCACCTATCGCAATATCGCCCTATCGCAATATCGCAATACCGCAATACCGCAATACCGCATATCAACGGAGGCCGCTCATGAATAAATTAACCCTGACCCGGCTGGTCGCCATCCTCGGTCTGGTGGTATGTGTGGCCGGGATTGCCTTCAGACTGGAAGAAATTATGCGCCGCCCATACCGGAAAGACCTTTCCCGCCCCCGCGGAGACGCCCGGCGCGGTCTGCTGTATGCTTTTACCCTGGGACTGGCGCCGTGGGAAAAGGAAAGCACCCGCCTGCACTGGCTTGCCTACCTGCGGGGCATTGTTTTTCACGTAGGGATTTTTGTGGCCCTGCTGGTGTTCTTTGCCAGTCCGTGGCTGGCGGCCCTGCCGTTGGTGGTGGTGATGGCCGGAACAGCCATCACCGCGGTGGGCGCGGTGGCCGGTTTTGCCGGCATCTGGCTTCGCCGGGCCGAAGAAAATCTCCGGGCGCTCAGCCTGCCGGATGACTACCTGTCGGTGCTGGTGACCTCGCTGTTTGTGACCCTGGCTTTTGCCGTGCTGGTCTGGCCGGCCAGCCTGCCCCTGTTTTATCTGGTATCCGGGGTGATGCTGGCTTACATTCCGTTCAGCAAAATCCGGCACTGTGTCTACTTTTTCTATTCCCGGTTCTTCTTTGGACAGGGATTCGGCCACCGGGGGGTCATCGGACAGCCGCCCGGCGAGTACGCAGAGTGAGGATGACCATGACCGACGAAAAATTTACCGCCGAACGCTTCAAACTCACCGATGAAAAAGCGGCCCTGGCTCTGGATGTCCTGCGCCAGCGGCTGAACCGGCAGTTGGAGGCCTCGTTGGAGGTCTGTGTCCGGTGCGGAGTGTGCGCCGAGTCCTGCCACTACTACGTATCGGACCCCAAACCGGAGCACGTCCCGGCCTACCGGGCGGAGCAGGTGCGTAAGGTGTACCGCCGTTTGTTCGACCCGCTGGGCCGCAGGTCGCCCGGTTGGGTGGGCGCGGCCGAGCTGGACCAGGAGATGGTAGAAAAGCTTATCTATGCCGCCTTTGGAACCTGCACCATGTGCGGGCGGTGCGTCATCAACTGCCCCATGGGGGTAGACACCCGGCACATCGTCCGCACCGCCAGAGCCATGCTGACCGCCATCGATATGACGCCCGAAGGGCTGAAAGCCACTGTCGATGTCCACCTGGAAGCGGGCAACAATATGGGCGTGACCGAGGAAGATTTTATCGACACGCTGGAATGGATGGAAGAAGAGCTTCAGGACGAGCTGGAGAACCCCAACATCAAGATTCCGGTCAACAAAAAGGGGGCGCGGGTGCTTTACACGCTCAACCCGCGGGAGGTGAAGTACTTCCCCTACCTGATTCAGACCGCGGCCAAAATCTTCAACGCCGCGGGGGAGGACTGGACGCTCAGCACGGTGGGCTGGGATGTAACCAACTACGGCCTGTTCAGCGGCGACGACAATGCCGCCCGCACTATTGCCTCTAACCTGGAGCGGGCCATGGCCGATACAGGCGCGCAGGTGCTGGTGATGGCCGAATGCGGCCACGGATACCGCAGTCAGCGGTGGGAGGCAGAAAACTGGCTGGGCCACCGCTACCCCTTCCCGGTGACCAGCTTTGTAGAGCTTCAGGCTCAGTACCTTAAGGAAGGCCGGCTCAAGCTGGACCCCGCGGTGAATGACAAACGGGTTACCTACCACGACCCCTGCAACCAGGCTCGCAACGGCGGCATTGTAGATGAGCCGCGCTACATCCTGCGCCGGGCAGTGATGGACTTTGTGGAGATGGAACCCCACGGCGTGGAAAACTACTGCTGTGGCGGGGGCGGCGGTATGCTGGCGATGAGCGAATTTGCCCCGGCCCGTCTGGCCGCGGCCAAAGTCAAGGCCGACCAGATTGCCGCCACCGGCGCAGAAATTGTGGCCACCTCATGCCATAACTGCCTGGACCAGCTGGACGAAATCCGCCGCCACTATAAACTGCCGGTCAAAATCAAAAACCTGAGTGAGCTGGTCGCCGCGGCCATTGTGTGGGAATAATGACCGGTTGTGACATTTGTCACGATTACATGTGACACCCGGTACTGCATGTCAGGATGAATTTTGGCTATACTGGTATATAGAGATACATCTGTTTTTCGACCATTTCCCGTGACCACCCGGAAAGGAGGCCGCAATGTATATTGTCACCATTGACCCGGAAAAATGCCAGGCCTGCGCCGAATGCGTGGAGGTGTGCGCGGTACAGGCCCTGTCCATCGAAGAGAAAGACGGCAAGCTGGTCGCCGTTTTTACCGAAGACCCGGAAGAATGCCTCGGCTGTGAGTCCTGCGTGGAAGTGTGCCCCGAAGGAGCGATAACGGTCGAGGAGTGGTAATTTTTTTCACCCTGAATTTCTGACCAGAACCGGAGGAATCCTATGTACTACGTAACCGTTGACATCGACCTGTGTGAAGCCTGCGGCGACTGCGTGGCGACCTGCCCCAACGATGCGTTTGTGATGAGCGAAACAGACGGCAAAGAGCACGCCGAGTTTGTGGGCGACGACGACTGCATTGGCTGTGAGTCCTGTGTGGCGGTGTGCCCCACCGGCGCGCTGACGCTGGTCGAAATGTAGGCCGCTGGCTCAAGGCCGCGGGGACAAGGATGTCATCATTGACTGCCAACACGCGCCCTGTGCCGCGGCTGGTGATTGCCGCACCGCAGGGACGAAGCGGAAAAACCACTGTGACGTTGGGGCTGTGCGCGGCCCTTTCGGCGCGGGGAATGCAGGTCCAGCCGTTCAAAAAAGGGCCGGATTATATCGACCCCTCCTGGCTGACCGAGGCCGCCCGGCGACCCTGCCGCAACCTCGACCCCTTTTTCCTGGCCTCACCAGACCACATCCGCCGCGCCTTTATGCGGGGATGCCGGGAGGCCGATATGGCCGTGGTGGAAGGCAACCACGGCCTGTACGATAGCCTGGACGAGGAGGGACAGACCAGCACCGCGGCTGTGGCCCGTGCTCTGCGGTCGCCCGTACTGTTGGTGGTCAACACGGAGCGAATGTCGCGCAGTGTGGCGGCCCTGGTGCACGGCTACCAGACCTTTGAGCCGGACACCTGGCTGGCGGGTGTCATCCTGAACAACGTTTCCCGGAGCCGGCACGAGCAGAAACTGCGGCAGGCTATCGAAAAGCACTGCCGCATTCCCGTGGTCGGGGCTGTGCCCCGCTCCGCCCGGCTGACCATCCCCGACCGCCACCTGGGGTTGGTTCCCCGCGGCGAAGATGACATGCTTCTGCCGGCCTTGCAGGCCTGCCGGGACGCCGTGGAGCAGTACGTGGACCTGGACGCGGTGGTGGCCCTGGCCCGGTCTGCGCCGCCTCTGCCGGATGTGTCCCGGTCCGGCTGTTGTCCCCTGACCGGCCAGGCGAATGCCGTTCGTATTGGCGTACTGCGGGACCGGGCCTTCAGCTTCTACTACCCGGAAAATCTGGAGGCGCTGGTTGAGGCCGGCGCGTCGCTGGTATTTATCGACGCCCTGCATACTGCCGGCCTGCCGCCGGTTGAGGCCCTGTACATTGGCGGCGGGTTTCCGGAAATGTTTATGGACGAGCTGGCGGCCAACCGGGACCTGCGGCAGGACATCCGGCAGGCCGCGGAACACGGCCTGCCCATCTATGCCGAGTGCGGCGGCTTGATGTACCTGTCTCGCCGGATTTACTGGCGGGGACGGGCCGCGGAGATGGTGGGGGTGCTTCCCTGTGCCGTGGAAGTGACCGACCGCCCCCAGGGGCACGGCTACGTGATAGCCGAGTCGACCGGCGATAACCCCTTCTTTCCGGCAGGCAGTCTCATCCGGGGACACGAGTTTCACCATTCGCGGGTGGTCAACTGCTATGCCGACCTGCCCCCGGCCTACCGTCTCCAGCGCGGCACCGGGCTGGGGAAGGGGGTCGATGGCCTGATTTACCGCAATGTGGTGGCCGCGTACACGCACCTGCACGCGGCCAGTGCGCCCGGCTGGGCCGAAGGGATGGTCCGGATGGCCCGGCTGTTCAAACAGGAGGTGATGTATAATGCCCTTGTATGAATTCTACTGCCCGGTGTGCCGGCACAATTTCGACGTTCGCCGGAGCATCAGCCAGGGTACTGATGATGTGGTTTGCCCAACCTGCGCCAGCCAGAATGTTCAGCGCGTGTTTACCCCCGTGGCCGCGTTCAGCAGTGGGGCAAAGGGCGTTACCGCCCTGGGGGGAAGCGGCTGTGCTACCTGCGCCCTGACCAACTGCACCGGCTGTCCCGGCGCGCGCCGGCGGTAGTCAACCCGGAGTCCATTGAGCTTCCGTTTATGCGTTTCACCCGGCAGGCCGTCCGATGAGGACGGCCTCTTTTTTAGCCCAGGCCGGCGGGCGGCTTGTCGAGCCGGAGATAACAGGTTATGATATTAAAGATAAACGAGGATTATCATATCGACCATCCAATGCGTATTGCCAAAGTTGTTGAGTCCATCGAAATAGCCGCTCCACAGGACGAGGTGTTTGACATCATCGTCAACTGCGACCGGCGGTTACAGCTCAGCCCGCTGTGGGGGGTGGCAAAGCTGATGCATGTCAGCCCGGATTTTCCCGCGGAGGGAAGCTGTTACCACGTCCGGCTCAATCAGGAAGACGGGCAGGAGTACGATACTATCGTCACCGACCTGGTTCCCAAAAGCAAGTTCGGCTACCGGCTGACCACCCGGCGGGAAACACGGACCGTCTGGACCATGCAGGCCGGGCCAAAGGGGACGCGGCTGGTTTACTATGAAGAATTTTTGGTGGAGGACAGCGGGGAAGAGGAGTTTGTCCAGTCTGTGCGCAATGTGGTCCGCCAGTGGCTGGCGAACATTCGCCGCTATGCGGAACTGCGCGGTAGCTGGCAAAAACGATTCCTCCGCCGGCTGGTCGACCGCTTTCTTCTGCCGCTTCGGGTCGACCAGCGGCGGGTGATATTCCTGGCCCTGGCCTGGCAGGCGGTGAGCTGTCTGGCGTTTCTGGCCGTGGCTCTGGGATTTGGGGTGGCAAAACTGCTGGGGCTGGTGTAGTTTATTTTTCTACCACTGCCTTCAGCCGTTGGTATGCCTCAGGCGGCGCGGTCGGCGGCTTCAGGCGGTACATCCCCAATTCGCCTCGCCAGCGGACCACCACGATGACCTCCTGTTCCGGGTGGTAGCTGTTGACCAGCCGCTTTAAATCCTCCGGATTCCAGGCATCATCGGCTTCCTGAATTTCGGCCGCGGGAACGTAAATCATCGGGCTGGCCGCGGCATCCAGGCCGCCTACGTCTGGCCCGCCGTCAATCAGCAGAAAACCGCGGCCGTGGTGTTGGTATCCCCGCCAACTGCTGGCCGAGATGAATTCCAGGTTGTTGGCAATCAACTGCTGGCTAACCAGGTAAACTCGTTGGCTCATCGTCTTTCCTCAAAAAGTTAATCGTCCGGCTCAAAACAGCACCGGAAACCGGTATCGTCACTGCGGTGCATAGGTGCGGCCCAACTGCGGTAGGCGCACCGGCTGTTCTGCTGTCTTTGCCGGCGCGAGCCGCCGCGGATGCACTGCTTGTCCAGGGCGGCCTCAATTTGCTGGGGGTTGGCTACACAGCCGGTTTCGTGCAGGCGGGGCATCAGGGTCTGGCGGTCGGGGTACTGGATGAGGATTTCCCGGCCATCCTGCGGGTCGTAGGGGTAGCGGCCAAAGAGAGAGATGCACCATTCCTGGGCATTGCCGGCCATATCGGCCACGCCGTAGGGGCTGTCGCCCTGGGGAGAAAAGGCGTCCACCGGTGTGGATTCGGAGGGCAGCCATTTGCCGGCGTGGTTGCAGCGACCTTCTTCCCACTCGTTGCCCCACGGAAAAATGCGGCCATCGTCGCCGCGGGCGGCTTTTTCCCACTCTGCCTCGGTGGGCAGGCGCAGTTTCTGGCCTGTCTGCTCCGACGCCCACCGGCAGAACTCTATCGTATCCCGGAACGACACGCCCACCACCGGATGGTCGGCCAGATTTTCCGGATATTCGCCGTTGGGCCAGAAGCGCGGCGGACGATGTCCCGTGGCTTCGACAAACAGGCGGTACTGGGCGTTGGTGACGGGGTACTTCATGATGTAGAAATCGGAAACAAAAAGGCGATGCTGGGGAATTTCGTCGGTCTGGGCCAGCCGGTCTTCGGACGGATTGCTCCCCATAATGAATTCGCCTGCCGGAACGAGGACAAATTCCAGGTTTAGCTTGTTGTTCATTGGAAACACCTCAGGTGAAATTTGGGTAATACTATTCCAGTTCGACCAGGTTGTGCTGGATGGCGTAGCGCACCAGCTCCACCCCGCTGTGCACCCCCAGCTTCGCCATCAGGTTGCTCCGATGGACAGACACGGTTTTGGGACTGATGCACAGCAAGGTAGCTATTTCCTTGATGGTTTTTCCTTCGACCGTCAGTTTGAGGATTTCTTTTTCCCGGTCGGTCAGGTGGGGTTGGGGCGGGCTGGCCCGCTTGCGGTGAGTGTAGCTGTTCAGCACCTGGCGGGCTACATCTGCCTGCAGGAAGACTCCCTGCTCGTACACCTGCCGGATAGCGGTAACCACCTCCCGCCCCCCGGCCCGTTTGAGCACGTACCCGGACGCGCCGGCTTCCAGGAGGGGGGTAATATATTCCGGACTTTCGTGCTGGGTTAAGATGAGTACCTGCACGTTCGGGAATTTTTCCTTGACGGCTTTGGTCGCTTGCAGGCCATCCATCACCGGCAT
>RFJV01000388.1 GCA_003694775.1 Chloroflexota bacterium
GATGCACGATGGCGTAACCCCATCGCCGGGGAGGCAAACCGTCGTCTCCCCCGACCGCACACCAACCCTGAAGGCACTGCCAGGCGTTTTGGGCCGAATACGAGAGAAGGGGTACCGGTTTGTTACGGTGTCGGAACTGCTTCACACCGCACCGTTGATTAGAGAAAGCTGGTTTGTAAAAATATAACGATGAATGCTACCCATCATTTTTCAAGGCAAAGAAGTATTTCACCCCTGTTGATTTTTATCATATTGGTTGGTACTGTCTTGAGATTCTACGGTCTGTCGGTCCAGTCATTATGGAATGATGAATTTGCGACCTGGCGAATGAGCCATTTTGATAACCTGGCCGCGGTGATTAACCAGGGGGTCCGTCCAGATGTCCATCCCCCTGGCTACCAAATAATTATGTATTATGTGGAGCGGTACATCGGTGATTCTGAAACCGCGCTCAGGTTTCCTTCCGCCGTAGCCGGAATTCTTGCTATTGCCGTTATCTACCGGCTGGGTAAGCGGTTGTATTCCCACTGGGAAGGGCTTATTGCCGCCGGTTTGCTGGCTGTTTTATGGGCGTCCCTTTATTACAGCCAGGAAGCACGAGCATATTCTTTTCTCCTGCTGTTTGCCCTGCTGACCGCATATTTCTGGATAGCCTTGCTTCAGGCAGTCAGAACTGGCCTCCGTCCGGCTTTTTCTTCTGCCGCGGGCTACATAATTAGCGCGGGTATCTGTTCTTACCTGCATTATTTTGGGCTTTATCTGGTAGCTTTACAGGGATTGGCTTTAGTACTTATCGCCATCCGGCAACCGCGGCGAATTCTCACTGTAGCCCTGGTTTACCTGCCGATTGTTCTGCTCTACCTGCCCTGGACCCCGATAATGTGGGAACAGGTACGTTTTGGGCCACGTCACATTGCCCCGCCAGAAACCGGTCCATTGACCACCTCTTTTTACTTCTTGCAGTTTATGTTCAACTGGTCGACCAAACTGACCTTGCTGGTGCTGGCATTTTATGCCGTTCTGGCGGGACGTTCTCTGTTCGGATGGCTCAGGTACGGTGAGGGCGGTTCCAATGTCGGCCTTGCCCCCGGTCTTTGGTTGACGTTGTGGTTAGTGATACCTTTTATCGGAGCCTATTTGATTACCGTTTTGTTTACCCCCGTACTGCTGTTTAGAAACCTGATAATCAGCCTCCCTGCCGCTTACCTTTTGCTAAGCCGGGCAGTGGTCCAACTGCCGGCTCCACCCTGGGGGCGAATACTCGTTGCCGGGGGAATTATCTTGCTGTTTCTGTACCAATTGCTGTTTTCTATGCAGTACTACACCCGACCGGTGAAGGAGCAGTCGCGGGAAGCTGTTGCGTATGTTGCGGCTCGTGAAATGGCTTACCCAAATGCCCTTATCATCAGCTACCCCGACCGGGAAAGTTTTGATTATTATCTGAAAAAACAGGGCGCCTCAGCCCGCGTGGCCGCGGTAGGAGGGCAACCAATGGATATTCCTGCTGTTGCGCAACTGCTGGAAACCGAAAAACCGCGCTACGTGTGGTATATCCGGGCATACGAGTCTCCGGACAATAAATTTGTAGATTATTTATTTCAAAACCTGGAATTATTGGAGCATCAAGAGTTCATTTTGAGTGATGTCTGGCTGTTCAAAACTCGTTTTGAAGATACCGGGCTATCAGGAGTAAATCATTGAAACCAAAAGTAAGCGTAGTGATACCAACCTACAACAGCGCGGCCTACATTACCGCCACTGTTGAAAGCGTGCTGGCCCAGACCTTCACCGATTATGAGCTGATTGTGGTGGACGATGGCTCAACCGATGATACCGCCCGGCGGCTTCAGCCGTATATGGGCCGGCTTACCTACATCTACCA
>RFJV01000389.1 GCA_003694775.1 Chloroflexota bacterium
GGCCAACAGTCTGCTTCAGCAGACTTGTCATAACAGCCTGAATTTCAATTCAAGGCTGACCCGACAAAATATCCGTCAAAAATTTGAAACGCACCCTGGCTCAAATTGATGGTTGCCAAACTGCGTCTTTATGCTATAATATTGGTCAATCCATCGGCTTAAAATGGCGATGACGGAGAAAAGTAAGCAGTTGCCTGGAGTGCAGAGAGGCGTCGGCTGGTGCAAGACGCTCGAAGGGCCTGCCGAATTCCGCTCCTGAGCCGACGGTGATGAGCCGTACGGGAGGCGCCCGTTACCGCGCCGGAAAGATGACCGGCCCCGGCGGGGACGGTCAAAAAAGGTGGCACCGCGGGGTATTCAGCCTCGCCCTTTTACGGGCGGGGCTTTTTTGTTCTGGCGCTGTATCCACTCAGCCGTCCACGAATAAAACACGAATGCACGAATAACTACCGCCACGGGCGATGCCGGCGAGCAGGACGAGATTCATATCGTCCAGGGCAAATATCATCCGGCGTGAATTGACGGCCTGTTCCGGCCAGGGGGATGGATTACCGCCGCTCATTCGCCTACCTGTCCCCGGTAGGGGGTTCGTGGATGGCTGAGCAGTTATCTGACGCTAAAAATTTACAAGAAGGAGAAGACATCATGCTCGACTTAAACTTTATCCGGGAACACCCAGACAAGGTAAAAGAAGCATTGAAAGCCCTTAACACCGACGCGCCGGTCGATGAAATTTTGGCCCTCGACCAGCGCCGGCGGGAACTGCTCCAGGAGGTGGAAACTCTCCGCCGGGAGCGGAACGTGGGCAGTAAGCAGATTGGGGCGCTGATGCGCGCCGGCAAAAAGGAAGAAGCCGAGGCCCAAAAACAGCGCATGTCCGAGATTGGCGACCGGATAAAAGCCCTGGATGAAGAACTGCGCCAGGTAGAGGCCGACCTGTACGAAAAACAGCTCTATGTACCGAACATGCCGGCCCCGGACGTGCCCATCGGTCCGGATGAGAGCCACAACGTAGAGGTGCGCCGCTGGGGACAGCCACGCTCGTTTGATTTTACCCCCAAACCCCACTGGGACCTGGGCGAGGCCCTGGACATCATCGACTTTGAGCGGGGGGTCAAAATGAGCGGCACCCGGTTTTACGTGTTCAAAGGCGCCGGCGCGGCCCTTCACCGCGCCCTGACCAACTGGTTTATCGACGTGGGGGTGCGCGAGCACGGCTACACGGAGATTTACCCGCCCTTTATGGTGCGCGAGCAGGCCATGATTGGCGCGGCCCACCTGCCCAAATTCCGCGACAATATGTACCACGATGCGGAAGAAGATTACTGGTTTATCGGTACGGCAGAAGTGCCGCTGACCAATCTCTTTGCCGATGAAATTCTGGAGGCCGACCAGCTTCCCATCAAGTACCTGGCCCATACCCCCTGCTTCCGCCGCGAAAAAATGAGCGCCGGCCGGGATGTGCGAGGCATCAAACGGGTGCACCAATTTGAAAAAGTTGAGATGTACCGGTATACTTTGCCGGAAGACAGCTACCAGCACCTGGAAGAACTGGTCGCCGATGCGGAAGACCTGTGCCAGCGCCTGAACCTGCCCTACCGGGTGGTAAAAATGTGCACCGGCGACCTGGGCTTTGCCGCGGCCAAGAAGTACGATATCGAGGCCTGGATCCCCGGCCCCGACGGCCAGGGCGAGTGGCTGGAAATCAGCAGTTGCAGTAATGTGGAAGCGTTCCAGGCCCGGCGGGTCAACATGCGCTTCCGCCGCGAAAAAGGAGCCAAACCGGAATACGTTCATACCCTCAACGGGAGCGGCCTGCCGCCAGGGCGGGTCATGATTGCCATTCTGGAAAATTACCAGCAGGCCGACGGTAGTATTGTTGTCCCCGAAGTCCTGCGTCCCTATATGGGCGGGCTGGAAGTTATTACCAGAGGCGCATAACAGCGTCCCGTTCCCGCCAGCCTGAACGGGCAGTGAAGCCGGTAGAGTTATCTACCGGCTTTTTTTGTAAAGTTGGGAGAGTGGGGATTGGAAATTCATCCTTCCGCCCTCATCCCTCATCCTTTACCCTAAGGAGGCATCTATGAATCTGTTCGACCTGCCCCCGGCCATTCTGGCCCTGGCCGATGGAACTGTTTTTCAGGGGCGTTCCTTCGGCGCGGCAGTGGTAGCAGTTGGCGAGCTGGTGTTCAACACCGGCATGACCGGCTACCAGGAAATCCTTACCGACCCGTCGTACTGCGGGCAAATCGTCACTATGACCTGCCCGCACATCGGTAATGTGGGGGTCAACCCGGAAGACGTGGAATCCCGCCGGCCCTGGGTGAGCGGCCTGGTGGTGCGGGAGGTCAGCCGGGTGGTGAGCAGTTGGCGGGCCGCGGAATCTCTGCCCGACTACCTGGTCCGGCATCACCTGCCCGGCCTGACCGGCCTGGATACCCGCGCCCTGGTGCGCCGCATCCGCACCGAGGGGGCGATGATGGCCGCCATCTGCACCGACGGTTCGCTCGGCCCGGATGAGCTGGTCGATATGGCCCGCGCCGCGCCGCCAATGGAGGGCCGCGACCTGGTGCGCGAAGTGACCTGCCCGGAGCCGTATACCTGGACCGACCCGCCCCGCGCCGAATGGTACGCCTATACCGGCCGGTCCGGCCCCAGGCCGCCCCGCTATCACGTGGTGGCTTACGATTTCGGGGTGAAGTACAACATCCTCCGCTTGCTGGTCGACGCGGGATGCCGGGTGACGGTTGTCCCGGCCACCACGCCCGCGTCCGAGGCGCTGGCCCTCAACCCGGACGGTATTTTTCTGTCCAACGGCCCCGGCGACCCCGCGGCAGTGGATTACGCCATCCAGACGGTGTGCGAACTGCTCCAGACCGGCCTGCCCATCTTCGGTATCTGTCTGGGCCACCAAATCCTGGGGCTGGCCCTGGGCGGCTCAACCTACAAGCTCAAGTTTGGACACCGGGGAAGCAACCAGCCGGTCCAGGAAACGGGCAAAAATGTTGCCATCACCAGCCACAACCACGGTTTTGCCGTCCGGGCAGACTCCCTGCCGGAGCAGGTCGAAATAAACTGCCTGAACCTCAACGACCGGTGCGTGGAGGGTCTGCGGCACAAACACCGGCCTGTTTTCAGCATCCAGTACCACCCGGAGGCTTCTCCCGGCCCCCACGATGCCCTGAACTATTTTGATGAATTCGTGGCCCTGATGGCCCGGCAACAGCAGGTCAGCCGGCAGGAGGTAGCGTAGCCATGCCCAAGCGAACCGACATCGACAGCATTCTTATCATCGGGGCCGGCCCTATTGTTATCGGGCAGGCCTGCGAGTTTGACTACAGCGGCGTGCAGGCCTGCAAGGTTCTGCGCCGGGAAGGATACCGGGTGATTCTGGTCAACAGCAACCCGGCCACCATTATGACCGACCCGGAATTTGCCGACGCCACTTACATTGAGCCGCTGACCGTTGAAGTGGTGGAAAAAATTATTGCCCAGGAGCGGCCCGACGCCCTCCTGCCGACCGTCGGCGGACAGACCGGCCTCAACCTGGCCGTGGCTCTGGCCCAGCAGGGGGTGCTGGCGCGGTACAATGTCCAGCTCATCGGGGCAAAGCTGGAGGCCATGCAGTTGGCCGAAGACCGGCAGTTGTTCAAGGAGGCGATGACCCGCATCGGTCTGCAAACACCGCAAAGCGTCATTGCCCGCTCTCCCCAGGATGCCCTGGCCCTGGCCGAAACGGTGGGATACCCCCTGCTGGTCCGGGCCAGTTTTACATTGGGCGGCACCGGCGGCGGGATTGCCCGCAACCGGGAGGAACTCATCCAGGCGGTGGAGCACGGTTGCCGGAACAGCCCGGTGGGGGAGGTGCTGGTGGAGCAGTCGGTGCTGGGCTGGAAGGAGTTTGAGCTGGAGGTGATGCGCGACCGGGCCAACAACTTTGTGGTGGTCTGCTCCATTGAAAACCTGGACCCGATGGGCATCCACACCGGCGACAGCATCACCGTGGCCCCGGCCCAAACCCTCACCGATAAGGAGTACCAGCGGATGCGCGACGCGGCCCGGCAGGTGCTCCAGGTGGTGGGCGTGGAAACCGGCGGAAGCAACGTGCAGTTTGCCGTCCATCCCCACACCGGTGAGCTGGTGGTCATCGAGATGAACCCGCGGGTCAGCCGCTCGTCGGCACTGGCTTCCAAGGCGACCGGATTTCCCATTGCCAAGATTGCCGCTTTGCTGGCCGTCGGCTGCACCCTGGACGAAATTCCCAACGACATCACCCGCGAAACCCCGGCCAGCTTTGAACCCAGCCTGGATTACGTGGTGGTCAAACTGCCCCGCTGGGCCTTTGAAAAGTTCCCCAACGTCGATGCCACCCTCGGCCCGCAGATGAAAAGCGTGGGCGAGGCTATGGCCATAGGCCGCACCTTCAAGGAGGCGCTGAACAAGGGCCTGCGAAGCCTGGAAATCGGCAATCCCCGCACGGCCCCAGACCGGGTACGGGACCGCCGGCCCACCCTGGACGACCTGCGCACCCCAACCCCCGACCGGCTGTTCCAGACTCTGGCCGCCCTGCACGCCGGCTTTTCCCAGGCCGATGTGGCCGCGGCCACCGGCTACGACCCCTGGTTTGTGGACCAGCTGGCCCAGATTGTCGAACTGGAGCGGGAAATAGCCCGGTATGCGCTGGTCGACCTGCCGCCGGCCCTGCTGGCCCAGGCCAAGCAGTGGGGGTTTAGCGACCAGACTATCGCCATGCTCCTCCGCCCCCACCACGGTTCCCCGGCAGACGAGGAGGCGGTGCGCCAGAAGCGGCTGTCGCTGGGACTGCGGCCCGTGTACCGCCGGGTGGATACCTGCGCCGCGGAGTTCGAGGCCCATACCCCGTACCTTTACTCCACCTACGAAACCGAATGCGAGGCCGCGCCAACCCGCCGCAAAAAGGTGATGATTCTGGGCGGCGGCCCCAACCGCATTGGGCAGGGGATTGAGTTCGATTACTGCTGTGTGCACGCCTGTTTTGCCCTGCGCGAAGCCGGTTACGAAACCATCATGGTCAACTGCAACCCGGAAACCGTCAGCACCGATTACGACACCGCCGACCGGCTGTACTTTGAACCCCTCACCCTGGAGGATGTGCTTCACATTGTGGAAGTAGAAAAACCGGACGGCGTTATTGTGCAGTTCGGCGGCCAAACCCCGCTCAACCTGGCCGAAGACCTGGAGCGTCTGGGTGTACCCATCTGGGGCACCAGCCCGGCGGCCATTGCTGTGGCCGAGGACCGCAAGCAGTTTGAGGCTCTGCTCAGCAGTCTGGACATCGACCGCCCCCCCAACGGGACCGCGATGGACCTGGCGGAGGCTCGCCGGGTGGCCGCGGCAATCGGTTACCCGGTGCTGGTGCGGCCTTCCTATGTGCTGGGAGGCCGGGCCATGGCAATTGTGTACGATGAGGACTCGCTGGCAAGCTACGTGCAGGAAGCGGTGGCCGCCGCACCGGGCAAGCCTATCCTCATTGACCACTACCTGGAAGATTCCTTTGAGGTAGACGTGGACGCGGTGGCAGACTGCGGCCTGCCCGGCGGGGACCGGGTGGTCCTCGGTGGAATCATGCAGCATATCGAGGAGGCCGGCATCCACAGCGGCGACAGTGCCTGCGTTCTGCCGCCGTACAAAATCAGCGCCTACCACCAGAGCATCATCCGCGAGTACACCGAAAAGCTGGGCCGCGCTCTGCAGGTGCGGGGGCTGATGAACGTGCAGTTTGCCATCAAGGATGATGTGGTTTACGTGCTGGAAGTCAATCCGCGGGCCAGCCGCACCGTCCCCTACGTGAGCAAGGCCACCAATATGCCGCTGGCAAAAATTGCCGCCCGCGTGATGGCCGGCGAAACGCTGGCCCGGCTCGGCTTTACCGAACAACCGGGTATCCGGGGATTCTTTGTTAAGGAGGCGGTGCTTCCGTTCCGCAAGTTTGCCGGGGTCGACGCGGTGCTGGGCCCGGAAATGCGCTCCACCGGCGAGGTGATGGGCCACGCCCCCCGCTTTGGTATCGCCTTTGCCAAGGCCCAGATGGCCGCCGGCGACCGTTTGCCGACCCCCGAAGACGGGGCCGTTTTCATCAGCGTCAACGATTTTGACAAAAGCGCGGCCCTGAAGATTGCCCGCGACCTGTCCCGGCTGGGCTTCCGGCTGATGGCAACTCACGGCACCGCGGCCATGCTGAGGCGGGTCAAAATCAAGGTGCAGGCGGTCAACAAGGTGAGCGAGGGCGAACCGCACGTGGTAGACCTTCTGCGCCGCGGGGAGATATCGCTCATTATCAATACGCCGCTGGGGTCTACTTCCTATTCCGACGGCCA
>RFJV01000390.1 GCA_003694775.1 Chloroflexota bacterium
ACCGGACGGCCGGCTTCACGGCGGCTACGACCGGCGTCCGCTGGAGTACTACAGCACCCTGCTGTGGGCGCCGGGCGAGGTAGTGGTAGATGGTTACGCCGTACCGGTGGATGTCGACGCTCCGCCAGGGCAGTACTGGCTGGACGTGGGCTTCTACCTGACCGTGGGTGAGGCCGCAGTCAACCTGCCGCTGGTGCAGAACGGCCAGATGAGCGATGTCACCAGCGTCCGCATTGGGCCGGTGGAGGTGGTGGAGTGAAGAAAGGGGGGGTGTTCTCTGGTTGTCTGGTGAAAGTTTGGGTGGTGGTCTTGGGGGTGCTGGCTGGGGTGCTGTTACTGGAAGCAGGTCTGCGGCTGGTGCCGGCATCAATGCTTGACGTGCTGGTCGAGCGAACGTCCCAGCGGCTGGCTCTGTATCGCCTTGACCCCCGGCTGGGCTGGTCTTTACAGCCAGGCGGACGGACGGTCATTACCACCAGGGATGGTCGTGCCATCCCCATTCAGATTAATTCGCTGGGCCTGCGCGATACGGAGCATCCCTATGAAAAGCCTTCCGGCACATACCGGTTGCTGATGCTGGGCGATTCATTCACCGAGGCTCTGGATGTGTATCTGGAAGAATCATTTCCGTATCGGGTGGAACAGTGCCTGAACGGGAAGCTTTCGACGCCGGTAGAGGTTATCAACGGCGGGGTGTCGGGGTATGGTCCCTGGGAGGAGTATCTATTTTATCAGAATGAAGGGAAAAAATACAACCCTGATGTGGTGGTTTGGGTGATTTATGTGGGGAATGATTTTGCCAATTTGCGCCGTACGACTGATAGCCGTCTGGCGGCAGGGTTTGGCGCGTACCGGGTGGAACTGCAGGGTGGCAAAATTGTTCCTGCCTGGATGAGTTGGGATGAACCGTATCCCCGGAATGTGAATTCTCTGGAACTGTTTCTGCGCCAGCATTCCCGGTTGTGGGGCGTGCTGTTTCATCCGGAGTCAAAGCTTCGGCAAATGCTGGTGGGAACAAGACGAAATATTCTCCCCGTTTCTCAGGTGTTAGAGGAAAATGATGCCGGGTGGGATATCTATCTGCATACCCGGCATTTTGCCAATAACGAGGCTCTCCCGTCTGAATTAAGGCAGGTCTGGCAGTTGTTTGAAACCATTACCGGCGAGATGCAGAGCACCGTTCAGGCCGATGGCCGCCGGTTGATGGCGGTTATCATCCCGGCGGATTATCAGGTGAGCAACGAGAAGCGGATGGAGCTGGTGCGGCAGATTGATTCTGGTGAGATTGCCTTTCCTCATATAGGCGTTCCGGTGGACTGGGCATATGACGAACCGAATGCAACCCTGGTCCGTTTTTTTGAAGCACGGCAGGTCCCCGTACTTGATATGTTTCCCTATTTTCGACGCCATTAGCTGGATGGTGGCGGTCCACTTTATTTTGAGGGCCTGGATTCACACCTTAATAAGGATGGCCAGCGGTTGATGGGAGATGTGATGTGCGAGTGGTTGGAGAGAAATGATCCAGCCGTTAATCCCGATTGGTAAGGGCACTCCTTGGGAGTCTGTAACGATTACTGATTCGATAATTGGGATAGAGCTGGCCTTTAGACAAGTGAGGTTTTTTCGCTCTATTTAGCAGTCTGAAGGTTGCTTGAGCTACTATAGAATTGTTGTACGATAAGCAAAAAAGATATAAAGTTAGTAGAAATGTCGTAACTACTCAGCCACTAAATAGCGGACTTTTAAAGTGGACTCACACTATATGTAGTGTTTACATTGACATAAAACGCGATTTTCCTTGACGAAATCTGATTTTTAGCGAATTGAGAACCACTATATGTAGGGACTCAAGCCTAAAAAAGGCCAAAATCCCTATATGTAGTGGCTGAGTAGTTACGCTCTATGCAGGTTTGCTGGCAATGCTGGCCGGCGGCCTGTACCTGGTGGGCATGGCCGGGTACAGCCTCCAGGTGATGTACGATAGCCTGGCAGACCTGGGGACGGATGTCAGCGGAATGACCCGCCCTGAAGTGAAGTAAACTTTTTGTCCACAGGCCGGTCGGAGATGCCTCCGACCGACCTTTCTCTGCCTCGCGACTGCGGGTCGAGATGGATTTGGAAAAACGGCTTCGCGCCGGTAAAATGCCCGGATGGGATAACTTCCCCTGATGCCGTATGCCCTGGACCCAATTTTTTACCCAACGAATTCCCCATATTTACTTTGCTTACGGTCTGGCCTTCTTTATTCTGGGCATGGCCGTGGCCCTGGAAGCCGGACGCGCCGAACCAAGCCGCTTTAAGCGGGCCATGTGGTCTCTGGCCGGGTTTGGCATTCTGCACGGCCTGCACGAATGGGTAGAAATGTTTGTGCTGGTGGGGCAGGTGGCATACGGATTCCAGAGCAGTACCGCGTTTGAGTTTTTTCGCCTCACCCTGCTGACCGCCTCTTTTGCCGCCCTGATTGTCTTTGGGGTGCAGATGCTTCACCCGGTGGAAAAACTGCCGCTGGCGGAGCTGTGGCTGGGGGTGGGGATACTGCTGTTTTTTGGTGCGGAAATCTTCTTTCTCAGCCAGACCTGGCCCTGGCCTTTTGCGACCCGGCTGGTGGCGGTCGACGCCCTGGCCCGCTACACCCTGGCTGTTCCCGGCTCAATTCTGACCACCATTGCCCTGCTTTCCCAGCGCAAGAGTTTTGTCGTCGCCGGGCGGCAGGTTTTTGCCAACGACCTGCTTCTGGCGGCGCTGGCTTTTTTGCTGTACGGGCTGGTGGGGCAGGTGTTCGTGGGCCGAAGCCCGCTTTTTCCCTCCAATATCCTGAATGCCGAATTTTTTTTGAGTCTGACCGCCATCCCTATCCAGCTCTTCCGGGCGGCGACCGCGGTGCTGGTGGCCTTCTTTACCATCCGCGCTCTGCGGGCCTTTGAATACAGCCGCCGGCAGGAGCTGGAAGCCGCCCGCCAGCGGGTGGTCGAAGAGATTGCCCGCCGCGACCTCCTGCGGCAGGAATTTGTCCGCAGAATCGTGGAAATGCAGGAAGAGGAGCGGGCCAGGATTGCCCGCGAACTGCACGATGAGTTCGGACAGGCATTGACCGGCCTGGCCATTGGCCTGCGCGGGGCGCAGGAATCGGTTCAACAGCCCCAGCGGCTCCAGCGGCAGTTGGCCCAGCTTGAGGAGATGGCCGTCCAGGCTTTGGGCAATATGCGCCACATTGTCAACGAACTGCGTCCCGCCCTGCTGGATGATATGGGCCTGCCCGCGGCCCTGCGCCACTACCGGGACACTTTCCAGGACCTGACCGGGATTCAGGTCCATCTGGCGCTTGGCCCGTCGCCGGAACGCCTGCCGGCAACAGTGGAGACAATTTTGTTCCGCATTACCCAGGAAGCCCTGACCAACATTGCCCGCCACGCCCACGCCCGCCAGGCCTGGATTGACCTGCACTGCCGGGATAACCAGGCCATCCTGACCATCCGGGATGACGGGCAGGGCTTCGACGTGCAGAGCGTGATGGACAGCCGCCAGCAGATGGGCATGGGCCTGCTGGGGATTCAGGAGCGGGTGAACCTGACCGGCGGAATGTTTGCCATCCGCTCTGAACCGGGCCAGGGGACGACTATCAGCATTTCTATTCCTCTATCAGCGGGGGAGGAGGTAGTGGAGCAGTGAACACCATCAAAGTTCTGCTGGTTGATGACCACGATATTGTCCGGGCCGGCCTGCGGATGCTGTTGGAGGTGCAGGACGATATCGAAATTGCAGCCGAGGCGGCATCGGGCGAGGAGGCGCTGGCGGTTATCCGTTCTCAGCCGGTTGATGTGGTGCTGATGGATGTGACCATGCCGGAAATGAACGGCATTGAAACCACCCGCCGGCTAAAGCAGTGCTGTCCCTCGGTGGCGGTTCTGGCGCTGACCATCCACGAGGAGGAGGAATATTTCTTCCAGATGCTGGAGGCCGGCGCGTCGGGCTATGTGCCCAAGCGGGCCGCCACAGAAGACTTACTGCGGGCCATCCGTACCGTTCACCGGGGGGAGGTTTTTCTCCACTCCGCGGTGGCCGGGGCGCTGGTTCAGCATTACCTGCAGGGGGGAAAGGCGGGCGGTCCGGTAAAGCCTGCGGAACCCCTGCCCCTGACCGACCGGGAAATAGAGGTGCTGACCCTCATTGCCGAGGGCCTGACCAACAAGGACATCGGCGAGCGGCTGGGCATCAGCCCGCGCACCGTGGCCCGTCACCGGGACAACATCTCGGCCAAGCTGAACCTCTCCACCCGCGCCGAGCTGACCCGGTACGCCATCCAGAAGGGGTTGGTCCAGCCGTAGGGCACGGAAACGGGCAATGAAGCTGTTTGATTCTATCCAGAACAAATTGCTGGTCGCTATCCTGGTGGTCGTTTTACTGCCGCTTATCGGAACGGGGCTGTACGGCAACTGGATTACCAGCCGCGTGCTCCAGGACAGCGCCCTCAGCACAGCTCACAACGAGACCTTCCAGCAGGCGGCCCGCGTGTCGGCTTTTTTGTCCAATGCCGCGGGGGACGTGCTGTTTCTGAGCCATCTGGCCGCCTTGCAGTCGCTCATTGCGGCGCGTCAGGCCGAAAACGCGGCAGATATTGCCTACTGGCGACAGCAGGTGGAGCAGGACTTCATCGCCTTTTCCCGCTACCGGCGGATTTACTACCAGGTGCGCTACATTAC
>RFJV01000051.1 GCA_003694775.1 Chloroflexota bacterium
CTGAACAGTTACCCTAAAAGTAACTGCTGATAATCTCCAGCACCTTGCGAATATTCTCCGGGTCGCCGGACTGGACGCGGGTGGCGCTGGCGCGGGCAATGGCGTTCAGGGCGTTGATGTCCGCGTCTGCGCCGTAGGCCACGGGGATGACGATGATGGGGTTGCGTTCCTTCCGGTTGTCCTGGATGGTCTGCACCACCTGCTGGAGCGAAGAGAGACTGCTGGTATCCTGCCCGTCGCTGAGAACCACAATGGACTGGATGCGGTCGTCCTTGTCGCTCTGGTTGGCCTGAAGCAGTTGGCTGGAAAGCAAAATGGCATCGTACAGCGAGGTGTCGCCGCCGGCTTCCAGGGCGCTAATCTGGGCGCGGAGCTTGGCCTGCCCGCCTTCAAAGGAGACCAGAGCGGTGACCGTCTCCATATTGGCCGGTTCCAGGAAAATCTGGGCGTCGGTATTGAAATCCAGCACCCGCGGCTGGCTGTCGAACGTGACCAGCCCTACCCGGTTCTGGGCCGGCATATTGTCCAGAAAAGCCAGGGCGGCCTGTTTGGCCTGGTTCAGCTTGTCGCCTTCCATTGAACCCGAGGTGTCAATCACCAGCAGTACGTCGGCCTGCTTTTTGACAAACTGCCAGCTTGCCTGCACCGCGGCGATGACCTCCGGGTCCGGCACGTCGAGCACAACGGTGGGCTGGTTGGGGTCAACCCCCAGCTCCGGGGAGATGGGGTAGGCCAGGGGTACGTCAGGAATGGCCGGGCGGAAGCCGGACTCCAGCACCTTCTGCTGGACCGGCACACTGCGGATGTAGTCGGTGAAGATTTTGGCCGCTTCCCTCTGCTCCGGGGTTACCCAGTCGGCGTTGGGGATGGCAAAGGGATGCTCGTGCCAGAAGGTCCCCTCCTTGGGGTAAAGGGCGACCAGCTTTTCCGGCGGCTGGTAGGCCGTTTTGCCCTGGTTGATGTAAATCAGGTCGTTCTCTTCCAGGGCCACAAAATCCAGGTAGTCCGGTCCCTGGGCGATGTACTCCTTAAACTCGGTGGTGCGGGCGGAGTAGTGACGGATAAGCTCCTCGATGCGGCGGACGCCTTCCTGCACCTGGGGGTCGTTGACCTGCTGGAGCGTGAGCTTGCGGAAGCCGGTCTGCCCGCTGTTGTAGCGGGCGCTGGCGTAGAATTCGGCGATGAGGGTCGACAGGGCAGTGGAGCTGATAAACGGGTCGGTGTGGCCGTAGTACACCGTGGTGCGGTCGCCGGGGATGTTGTAGTCGGCCCAGCCGTTGGGCGAGTTGAGCACCGCCAGCAGTTCTTCCCAGCCGACCTCCTGACTGCCGGTTTTCTCCTGGATGGCCTTGAGCCGGCTCTCCCAGATTGCCATCACCACCGGGGCCAGCGCGGTCGGCGGGCTGTCGGCCAGGTCGAACACCTGCCGCCCGGTCTGGTAGTTGACCAGCGCCAGCCAGTGGCTCACCGAGGGGGCAAAGATGGTAGGCCGGGCCACGTTGGCGTTGTTGGGGGCAATGATGGCATTGATGATGCCCTGGGCAATTTTGCCGGACGACCCCGGCTCACCCTGAACGCAGATAGGCCGTTCATCCTGGGCCAGCGGTTCCCCGGTGATGGGGTTGCGGCCTTCGGCATAGGCCCGGTTGAACTGGTTGATGGCATCGTAGATTTCGCCGTCCATGTAAAGCTCGGACTCCGGGGCGTAGATGATGGAGATTTCCACCGCATTGGCCGCGCAGGTCTGCCCCTTTTCGCCGACCAGCGGCTCCAGGCCGGAGTCGCCACCCAACCCGCCCAGAGAGCAGGCCAGCGACAGCAGAACCAGCAGTACCGGCAGAAGCACCGTCTTTTTGTTCATTGTGTCCCTCCTTGATAGTTTGTGCGTTAATGAGTTTGTGAGTTGATGAGTTTGGGAGTTTGGGAGTTAATGGGTTGGGGAATCGGGAGTTGGGGAGGTGAGAAGTTAACGGGTTAACGAGTTTGCGAGCGAGTCAGGGAGCAGGTTTCAGGTTCCCGCCTTCATCTTTCATCCTTCATCCTTCATCCTTCCGCCTTCATCCTTCCCTACAGTCCTCCCTGCGCCCAGCGGAACAGAGACAGGGCGGCCTGGCCGTCAATCTGCACCCCCGGTGTGCCGGTCTGGGGTGGGTCGAAGCCGTAGTCGCTGAGCCGGGCCTGCACTTCCGGCGAGAGCAGGAAATCCCGGAACTGGGCCGCGGCTTTCTGGCCTTCCGGCGTTGCCCCCCGACCGTCGTAGATGGCAAAGGTGAGGGGCAGGTAAACCGCCGGCTCTGCCGGAACCAGCCTGAAATCACTGCGCTGGTGCAGGCCGGCCTGCCGCCAGGCGGCCAGCGACAGCAAGCCCAAATCGCCGATGGACCGTCCCTGGGCCGTGGCGAACCGTTCAGCAGGCTGGGAGGGGGTGCGGGTATTTTCGGTCAGGGTTTCGGACAGCCAGGGCAGGGTCTGGGACACGTCGGCGGAGGAGAGGCTGGTTTTGCCGGTATGGGCCGCCACAGCAGAGATGAGGGCGGCCAGTCCTTCGGGGGAGTTGGTGGGCGAGGCTATCACCAGGGTCAGCAGGTCATCCGGGGCGGTTGCTTTGGCGTGCAGGCTGTCCCACGAGAGCGAACCGTACTGCTGGCTGAAGGCGTCCAGCTTGTCGGTGTAGCCGCCCCAGGCCAGCGAGGTAGACGCCACCGGACGGGGGTCGGGCAGGAAACGGAGGCCGCGGTCCTGGGCCATCGGCACGGCAAAATCGGCGCCGGCCAGCCAGGCCGCGGGCGGCGGGTCGGCAGTGAACTCCTGCTCCGGCAGAAGGTCGCCGGCCTCAATAATTTTGACCTGCACCCCCCGGTTGGCCTGATTGAACTGCCGGGCCGCGGCGTCGGCCCAGTCTCTGGCTGAGGGGGCCACCACCACCCTGATATGAATGGTCTCCTGAACGGTGGGAACGTTCAGCGCGTCGGCATACAAAAACACCGCGCCGACCATCGCGGCAACTGCCGCTACCGCCAGTCCAACGATGACAAAGAAAAGGGACTTGTTTGGCCGCATAGCCGGGTCCTCCTGGCGAAGGTTATGTTTATTATAACACAGGCTGAAGATTTTGCGTAAGCCGCGGCTGCCCCTGGGGTACGTTTCAGATTTTTGCCTGTCCCGGTAGAGCCGGGGACGGATTTTGCGTTTCTGGCCGTCCGCGAATACAACACGGATTTACGAATAAAGAATATACGAAATTACGAATTTACGAATTTACGAATGGATGGATGTTTTTTGATATCGTTCATTCGTAAATTCGTATATTCGTGCATTCGTGAAAAATTCGTGGCCGGCCTTCCCCAGGCAAGGATTCCGGTTTGGCGCGGTCAGCGATTTGTGATAAACTTGGACAAAACATCAAGGCGGAAAGATTGTATTTCATCCTTCATCCTTCATCCTTCATCCCTCATCCCTCATCCTTCATCCTTTCTCCTTCCGCCCTCATCCTTCCCATCACGGAGGTGCCGCTTATGCCGGTCATCAAGGTAAAGCCAGGGCAGAAAGTCAAACTGAACCAGATTGACGCGGACGATACCGGCCCCTACAAGAGCAAAAAAGAGGCCAAAAAACAGCTCAAAAAGAACATCGCCCGGATGGCAGAACTGCAGAACGTACTCTACGCCGAAGACAAGCACGCCCTGCTCATCGTTCTGCAGGCGATGGATGCCGGCGGCAAAGACGGCACCATCCGCCGGATTATGAGCGGGGTCAACCCCCAGGGCGTCCGGGTGACCAGCTTCAAAAAACCCACCCCGGAAGAGCTGGCCCACGATTTTCTCTGGCGCATCCACAAAGCCGTACCCCAGCGAGGAATGATTGGCATTTTCAACCGCTCCCACTACGAAGATGTGCTGGTGGTGCGGGTGCACAATCTGGTTCCCCCCTCCGTCTGGAAAAAGCGGTACGACCACATCAACCACTTTGAAAAACTGCTGGTCGACAGCGGCGTGACCATCCTGAAATTTTACCTGCACATTTCCAAAGACGAGCAGAAGCGGCGGATGGAGGCCCGGCTGGAACAGCCCCACAAACGCTGGAAGTTCAATCCCGACGACCTGAAGGAACGGGAGCTGTGGGATGACTATATGGAAGCCTTCGAAACCGCCTTCGAGCGGTGCAGTACCGACTACGCGCCGTGGTACATTATCCCGGCCAACAACAAGTGGTACCGCAATCTGGTCATCTCCGAGATTATTGTCGACACGCTGGAAGGGCTGAATATGCAGTACCCCCAGCCGGTCGCCAACCTGGACGGCATCGTTATCGAGTAGGGCGGCTATGAACCTGCTGACCTGGGACGACATCCTCACCCTGGAAGCCGACCGGCCGGCGGCAGAGCCGTTTGTCCCGCTGGTCGACCTGCCGCTGGTGGTGCTGGTGGGCCTGACCGGCGTGGGCAAGTCTACCACGCTGGAGCACCTGGCCGAACTGGTGGCCTTCAGCCTTCTGCCCAACCGCCGCGCCCTGACCGACCACATCATCATTGCCGGCCTGCAGAAAGCGGACGGGCACACGCCCTTCCCGGTCAAAGACCGGCTGGAGCGGTTCAGCTACACCGCCCGCTACCGGGCCCGCCATCCCGGCGGCATGGCCCACGCCCTCAGCCGGATTGCCGTACACCGGCACAGGCTGACCGGCCCGCTGGTGTTCGACGGTCTGCGCGGGCTGGACGAAGTGCAGGCCGCGGCCCGGCTCTTCCGGCAGGCCCGCTTTGTGGTGCTCGACGCGCCGGACATCGTCCGTCTGACCCGCCTCCTGCACCGGGGAGACTCGTTCGACCAGGCCCAGACCCGGACCGCTTCACCCGATGGCAGTCTGACCGCGGCTCTGCTCAACATCCCCCACGTAACCGAAGTATTCTCGCCGGCACAGGTCGAACAGGTGGCCCGGCTGGTGCAAACCGGCGCGGTTGACCTGCAAACAGCCGCCAGCCGGCTGGCTATCATCATCGAGGAGCGGAAGAATTACGACTCTACCGCGGCCCGCGGTTTTCTCACCGACGCCCTGCCGCCGCACCGGGTGCTGGTCATCGACACCGCCGGCCATCCCGCCAGCGCCGTGGCCCGCCAGATAGCAGACTGGCTGTATAATTCTGAGTTTTGAGTTTTGAGTTTTGAATTTTCTATCCCCCCACCTCTTGTCTCCTGCACCCCGCACGATTGTCCGGGTCGAGTTTTCGGGGGGAAGCTGTTGCCCATCATCAATCGTAAATCGTCAATCGCCAATCGCCATGCCCAAAATCGCCGAAATCCACACCATACCGTTCCGCCTGCCGATGGCAGGGTCGTTAAGCTGGGGCAAAGCCGGCCACCTGAGTGCGGCAGAGCACGTGCTGGTCCGGGTCGTCACCGATACCGGCCACACCGGACTGGCCGAAGCCCCGCCCCGGCCCACCATCTACGGCGAAACCGTGCAGTCAATTAAGGCCATCATCCAGCACCACCTGGCCCCCCGGCTGGTCGGACTGGATATTGATGACACCGAAACCATCAGCCGGCAGATGTCGGCCATTGCCAACAACCACACCGCCAAAGGCGCCCTCGACATTTGCCTACACGAGTGCCGGGCCGCGGCGCGGGGACAAACCCTGCTGGAATATCTCAACCCGCCCCAACGGCGGGTCAAAGTGTCCTACATCCTCGGCATCGCCGACCGGGACACCATGCTGGCCGAGGCCCGCAGGGTGTACGACCAAGGCGTGCGGGTGCTCAAAGTAAAAGTAGGCCGCAATTTTGCCGACGACCTGGCCCGCATCCAGGTTCTGCAGGCGGAATTTGCCGGAAGCGGTATGTGGCTCTACGCCGACGCCAACGAAGGTCTCCCTCCCCAGGACGCGGCGGCCCGTCTGCGCCGGCTGGCAGAGCTGGGAATCCTGTACGTGGAAGAACCCCTGCCGGTGGAGATGATACCGGAGCGGGCCGCGCTGAGGCAGGCCGAAATTCTGCCTCTCATCGCCGATGACAGCACCTTTACCCCGCGCGACCTGGCCCGCGAACTGCGGTTCAACACGTTCGACATTCTCAACATCAAAACTGCCCGGACCGGCTACACCCAGTCGCGGCAGATGCTGGAAATGGCCGCGAGCCAGGGCAAAGGAGTGATGGTCGGCTCACAGGCCAGCGCCACCCTGGGGACGGTGCGGGCGGCAGTGTTTGCCGGCCTCGACGGCATCGACTACCCGTCGGAGCTGAGCTTTTTCCTCAAAATCACCGACGACATCACCAACCACCCCCTGCGGCTGGAAAACGGCTACCTGGACCTCCAGCAGTGTGCCGGCATCACCCTGGACGAAGCCAGACTCCGGCAGTTTGCCCCCGGCTGAGTCAATTTTCAATTCACCAATCACAATTCACCATTCACAATTCACCATTCACAATTCATCTTGCCCCTTCCCCCCTGTTGGCGTACAATACGGGCCGGAGGACAGACCAGTTATGCATTCACGACTTGAATCTGCACCCCGGCCCATCATCACCCTGACCACGGACTTTGGTCTGCAGGACGGCTATGTGGCCGCGATGCAGGGCGTCATCCTGGGGATTTGCCCGGAGGCGCGGCTGGTGCACATTTCTCACCAGATTCCGCCGCAGGACATTCAAACGGCCGCCTTTGTGCTGTACCAGGCGTTTGGCTATTTTCCGCCGCATACCGTTCACTGCGTGGTGGTAGACCCCGGTGTGGGGAGCAAGCGGCGGGCGATTGCCATCCGCACCTCGCACGGCGTGTTTGTGGGGCCGGATAACGGCGTGTTCAGCCTGGCCCTGGCCGCGCCGGGGGTCAACGTGCAGGAGGCCGTCATCCTGTCGAACCCGGCCTACCAGCTCGGCCAGGTCAGCGCCACCTTCCACGGACGGGACATCTTTGCCCCGGCCGCGGCCCACCTGGCCCGCGGGGTGTCGATAAGCCGCTTCGGCCCGACCGCCATCAACCTGGTGCGTCTGCCGTACAGCCACCAGCTCGACCGGTCGGGCTCCGCGGATACAACCCCCATTATCCATATTGACCATTTTGGCAACCTGGTGCTCGGCCTGACTGCCGCCGCGGTTGACCACCCGGAAGAGGTAACCTTTGTTATCAAGGGAGAACGCATCCGGGGCCTGCACCGCACCTTTGCCGACGTGCCCGACCAGGCCCTGCTGGCCTACGTGGGCAGTACCTACGACCACGTAGAAATTGCCGTCCGGAACGGCAGTGCGGCCCGCCGGCTGAACGCCCGTGTCGGCGACGAAGTACAGGTTATCGATTCACCATTTCCCGAAGAAGCCTGAAAAATTCATCCAGAAACCGGACAGCGCGCAATGGAAGCATTCGTCATAGAAGGAAAAGCGCCGCTCAGCGGCGAAGTTACCCCCAGCGGCAACAAGAATGCCGCCTTTCCGCTCATCGCCGCGGCCCTACTTACCGACCAGCCGGTCACCCTGCATAATCTGCCCAACATCGGCGATGTGCGCACCATGCTGAAGATTGTGGAAGACCTGGGGGTAGAAGTTACCCGCCACGACCCGCACAACGTCACCCTGCGCGCCGGAACCATCCGCACAACCACCCCGGACCCGGAGCGGTTCAGCAAAATCCGGGGCGCGCTGGTGCTGATGGGGGCCTTGCTGGCCCGCGAGGGGGAAGTCCGGCTGTGCCAGCCGGGCGGTGACCAGATTGGCCGGCGGCGGGTCGACACGCACATCCTGGCGCTCCAGTCGCTGGGAGCAAACTTCTCCTACTCGGCTGGCGAGTTCAGCCTGACCGCCAACGGCCTGCGCGGTCAGGACATCCTGCTGGATGAAGCCAGCGTGACCGCCACAGAAAACGCCATTCTGGCCGCGGTTCAGGCCGAAGGCGTGACCATCATTCGCAATGCGGCCTCGGAGCCGCACGTGCAGGACCTGTGCCACATGCTCATCCAGATGGGGGCGCGCATCGAAGGCGTTGGCTCCAACACGCTGACCATCATCGGCGTGGATTCCCTTTCGGGCGCGGAGTATACGGTCGGTTCCGACTATCTGGAGGTGGGCAGTTTTATGGCCCTGGCCGCGGTGACAGAGGGGGAAATCCTCATCAGGAATGCCGCACCGGAGCACCTGCGGATGACTCTGATGGTGTACGAGCGGCTGGGCATCAAGCCGGAAGTTCGGGGCAACGACCTGTTTATGCCCGCCGACCAGCTTATGGTGGTGATGCCGGATATCGGCAACGCCATCCCCAAAATCGACGACGCGCCGTGGCCCGGCTTCCCGGCAGATATGATGAGCGTCACCCTGGTCGCGGCCACGCAGGCCACGGGGACGGTGCTGTTCCACGAGAAAATGTACGAAAGCCGGCTCTATTTTGTAGACCGGCTCATCAGTATGGGGGCCCGGATTGTGCTGTGCGACCCGCACCGGGCGGTGGTGCAGGGTCCCAGCGCCCTGCACGGGGAACGGCAGGGTATCTCCAGCCCCGACATCCGGGCCGGCATTGCCCTGCTCATCGCCGCCCTGTGCGCGGAAGGTCAGACGACTATCCGCAACATCGCCCAGATTGACCGGGGCTACGAAAATATTGAGCATAAACTGCTGGCCCTGGGGGCAAAAGTCAAGCGGGTGAAGGAGTAGCAGGTTAAACCGCTGAAGGCACTGTGAGCCTGCCCGAAAAACTACCCTGGGTAGGCAAAGGCAATGCCTTTGCCTACCCATACTATTAATTCCGGATAGGTTTTAAAAGCAGTAAGGGCAACCCTTGTGGTTGCCCCTGCTACCCTGCTACCCTGCTACTCTGCTGCTCTGCTACCCTGCTACCCTGCTACCTTACTACACTGCCACCTTACTGGTCAGCTCTTTGTACACCTGGTACACGTTGGCCTGGTGCAAATCCTGCACCAGCCCGTTCAGGGGGATGCGGCTTTTGCCGCACTTGTCGATGGTCAGCTTCTGCAGTTCATTGGGGCCTTTGCCCTGGGCCACAATCTCCTGCACTTTGGCTTCCAGGATGTCCAGATAGCGGATGCTGGATTCAATGGCTTTGGGGATTTCGCCCCGCAGGAGCACCTCGCCGTGCCCCTGGACAATGCTTTCCAGGGGATAATTCTTCAAAAACTCCAGAGACTGGCGGAACTCGCGGCGGTCGCCCCAGACAAAATAGGGCACGGGCATCACCGTGTCTGCGGCAATCAGCACCTTGTCCTCGCGCACGTAGGCCACAATGGAATCCGCCGTATGCCCCGGCGTCAGCGTCATCTCCACCGATTTGCCACCAACGTGCAAGACCATCTGTCCATCGTCGAACACCACTTCCGGGATGCGCAGTTCCACTTCTTCCAGCAGAGGAGATGTTTCTCTGGACTCCTCCAGGGCCTGCTCGCCGTATTCCAGCATGGCCTGCTGGCACCGGCGATGGCACACCAGCTCCACGGAATCATCAAACAGGAAATTACCGTATGTATGGTCGCCGTGCCAGTGGGTGTTGACCACGTACCGGATTGGCCCCGTTTCCAGCCCTTCCAGAAACTCTATCATTTCCCGCGTCTCTTCGGGAAAAGGCAGGGTATCGACCACCACAATCCCCTCCCTGGTCACCACCGCCGAAGCAGTTACCTGGGCGTACAGTTCACTGGTAAAAACGTAAATGTCATCGGAAACGCGTTCGCGGCGCACGGCCAAAGCCTCCCGTTCACTAAAGGATGAGGGAGAAAGGAGAAAGGTTGAAGGTTGAGGGTTGAAGGTTGAGGGTTGAATTCAATCTCCAATCCCCTAATCTCCAATCTCCCAATCTCGTAAAGCAAGAATATCACAAAGCAAAGGGCAGGTCAAGCATTTTGGAGACCAAATTTGATTCAATTTGGAGATTCGGGGTCCTGGAGAGAAGAACGCCGGAGCATACGGCGTCCCCAGGCCTCAATGCGGTGCGCCTGGCTGAAGCCAATGATGACCAGCAGAACGATACCGCCGGTCAGCAGGGCCAGCCAGGTGAGCGGCAGGTCAACCGCCCGGTCGCCCAGCCAGACGATGAGCACCGTAAACGGGCCGCGGCTGGTCAGAATAGCCAGGGCAAAGCGGGTCAGCCGGATGCGGCTCAGGCCGGCCAGAAAGTAGGGAAAATCACCCACCGGAAGCAGGAGAATCAGCCACCAGGTCCAGAAATCGTTCATCCGGGCGACCCGCTCCCACGAATCCAGCGTCTCCCGGCCCAGACGGCGAACCAGCCAGGGCCGGCCCAACCGCCGGCCCAGCCAGGCGGCCATCACCCCGCCGATGGTCATGCCGGTCAGTGTATACAGGGAACCGAAGGCCAGGCCAAACAGCGCCCCACCCAGGGCCTGCACCGGGTAGCCCGGTATCGGCGCCACCACAATCTGGGCAATGTTCAGCAGAATAAAGGCGATGGGGGCCAGCGCGCCCAGCGGCTCCAGCCACTGCCGCACCACGGCCGGGCTGGCGCCCACCCTCGACAGGGGGAACCACAGCACCGCCAGCACAATCACCACCAGCGCACCGCCCAGCCAGGGCAGACCTCCGTTTTTTAGCCAGTTTGCCACTTTGTTGCCCATCAATCCCTGTTCCCGTCTCTGCCGGTTTTCAACTGCTGACACCGGTAAGACCGAAAGTATACCATGTCAATGAGCCAATGAGCCAATTGTCAATGATTCAATTTGGATTAAAATTCTACGGAAACGAACACCGGACCAGGGGCTTATGACCAAAGCAGACCAATCCCAACGATTGCTGACAGAATATCTGGCCGGTTTTCTTACCGACCAGCGGAAGCAGAAAATTGAGGACGTGCTCTTTCTGCGCACCCGGTATGTCACCGTGGTGCTGGAAGACATCCACAAAAGCCAGAACGGCAGTGCAGTGCTCCGTACGGCAGAAGCGATGGGAGTGCAGGATGTCTACCTCATCCAGAACAAAAATCCTTTCCGTATTTATGATGGTGTGACCCGCGGCGCGTCGAAATGGCTGACCCTGCACCGCTTCTCCCGGAAAGGACAGAACAACACGCCGGCCTGTTTTGCCGCCCTGCGGCAGAAGGGCTACTATCTGGTGGCCGCTTCTCCCCACGCAGACGGCTGGTCGCTGGAAGATATACCCCTTGACCGCAAGCTGGCCTTCATCTTCGGCAACGAACTGGAAGGGCTGTCGGACTACGCCTACCGCCACGCCGATGCCCACCTGCGCCTGCCGATGTACGGTTTTACCGAAAGCTACAACATTTCGGTAAGTGTGGCTATTACCCTGGCCTACGTTCTGCCCAAACTGCGCCGCCTGGATGTTCCCTGGCCCCTCACCGGGGCCGAAAAAGCGGAACTGCGCCTCAAGTGGTACCGCCGCAGTATCGACCATATCCGGGAAATTGAGGCCCACTTCTGGCGCGAGATAGCTCCCTATGCTCCCCCGGCATCCAATTGACATATTTTTAGATTGCAGTATACTTGCGGCAGAAGAACGTCGATATCTACTCCTCTGTCACAGGTCGTTCATTTCGATATGCCAACGCACACCGCGCCGGAAATACTCTTCTTACAGCAAGAGGATGTCGTCCTGGCGGGGGCAACGGATATGGCAAAGGCGCTCCGCGAAGTTGAACAGGCCCTTACGATGACCGGCCGGGGAGACGTTATCCAGCCGGCCAAAACCGTCCTGGAGTTTCCCGACCCCGAATCGGGCCAGCGCCGCTATCTGGCCGTTTCCATGCCGGCCCACCTGGGCGAGCCGGTCCACCGTACCGGCATCAAGTGGGCCGCCGAGTCGCTGGATAATGTCCAGCGCGGCGACCTCCCGTACGGTATAGACCTGATAATTCTGCACGACCTCCAGCGGGCCTGCCCGGTTGCCATTATGGACGGCACCATCATCACCGCAGTTCGCACCGGCGCGGCGGCAGGGGTAGCCGCTCGCCATCTGGCCCGGCCCGACTCCCGGACTGCCGCCTTTATCGGAGCGGGTGTTATTGGCCGGACGGCCCTGGAAGCCATCGCCCTGGCCCTGCCCGGCCTGCAGGAACTGCGCCTGTTCGACCTGAACCGGGCCAAAGCCGAGGCCCTGGCCGCGGAATTTGCCGGTCGCTGGCCGGTCAACGTGGTGCAGAGTGTTGAAGCGGCCGTTACCGGAGCCGATGTTATCGCCACCATGACCACTACCCGCACCCCCTTTATCCAGGCCGGCTGGCTCAAACCCGGCTGTTTTGTGGCCGCCATCGGCAAAAACGAATTTGAAGCCCAGGCCCTGCTGGACGCCGACCGGCTGGTGGTGGACAACTGGGAGCAGTTCAAGCATTATCCGGCGGCTATGCTGACCCGCCTGTACCAGGAAGGCAAAATCGCCGACCGGGACATCACCAACCTGCCCGACATTCTGGTTGGCCGTGTCCCCGGTCGTCAATCTCCGGAGGAGCGCATCCATTTTCTCTCGTTCGGCCTGGCCTGCGAAGACCTCATCATCGCCGAACGGGTTTACCGGCAGGCCGTTGCCCTGGATTTGGGGCAGAAGCTCTCTCTCTGGAAAAAACCCTTGTGGATGTAGCAATGGAAGGAGCTGTTGTGAAACCTGATAAAGTTACCTGGCTGACCCTCATTCTCATTCTTCTGCTTCTGACCGCCTGCGGCGGAACCCAACCTGCGGCCACCCAGCCTCCCCAGGGACCGCCCACGGAAACCGTATCGCCTACCGAACTGCTGAAGGGCAACCCGACCGAAGTTCTGCTGGGCGCCACCGCGGTTCCGACCCCCATTCCCGTGACCCCCACCCCCACGCCCAAACCC